>JAUVIB010000015.1 GCA_030592985.1 Calditrichaceae bacterium
ACACGCGGTTTTTCCGTTTGGGCGTAGCCTTTTGTAATAAATACTGCAATCAAAACAAGATAGATAATAGATTTCATTTTCACCTCGTCTAAAAGGATTGAGTAGTTTTAGAATTGTGAATTATATCAGAATATAGTAAACATAAATATTTTTTACAATTATTATCAATTATAGCTCCTCGTTCTACTTACCTTGCAAAGATACGCAATTTTGCACGTAGCTCACATCTCCAGACGTACAGACGCCCAATTTGGGCGTCTCAACAATAATCTTTCCTTCTTAAATAATAAAAAAAACCCCCAATTTTAAAAAAAGGGGGTTTTTATAAATCTAAACCGCTTAGAACTCGTCGTAGGCGATCATCTCTTTTTCAACGCAAAGGTTATAAAGCATGTTATTAACAGCGCTTATCATCATGGGAGGGCCGCAAAGATAATATTCAATCTCTTCCGGTTCAGGATGGTCTTTTAGTAAGTGTTCATATAGAGCCTGGTGGATAAATCCCGTTGGACCTTTCCAATTATCTTCGGGCATGGCATCGGATAGTGCTACATTATAACTAAAATTTGGAAATTCTTCAGCCAATTTTTTAAACTCATCATCATAAAACATCTCCCGCAGAGAGCGGGCGCCGTACCAGAATGATATTTTACGTTTTGAATTGTTTGTTTTCAACAGATCAAAAATATGGCTGCGCATTGGGGCCATTCCGGCGCCTCCGCCGATATAAACCATATCATTTTCCGTATCTTTATAAAAGAATTCGCCATAAGGTCCACTGATGGTTACCGTATCACCCGGCTTTAAATTAAATATATAAGAAGAAGATATCCCCGGAGGATAATTCGTTCCCGGCGGCGCTGTTGCAATTCTCACATTAAGCATTACAATATCGCTTTCTGCAGGATAACTGGCCATCGAATAGGCGCGGTATATCTCTTCATCATTACTAACCTTTAAATCCCAAAGCTTATAAGTATCCCAATCGGGATGATATTCTTTTTGTATATCAAACTCTGTAAAGTTGATATTATACGGAGGAACATAGATTTGAATATAGCCGCCGGCAATAAAACCAAGATCCATGCCTTTGGGAAGCTCCAGAATTAATTCTTTTATAAATGTGGCAACATTATCATTCGATCGAACAACACATTCAAACTTCTGTATATTAAATATTTCATCGGGAATGTGAATTTTCATATCGTTTTTTACTTTTACCTGACAAGCCAGACGCCATTTCTCTTTAATCTGCTTTCTTGTCAACTGTGTCTCTTCTGTGGGAAGCGCGTCTCCCCCGCCTTCAGTAATCTGACAAGTACACATGCCGCAGGTACCCTGTCCGCCGCAAGCAGAAGGAAGAAAAATATCATTATCAGCAAGCGTATTTAGGAGATTCGTTCCTGCTTCTACTTCCGGACTTTTCTCTTCATCATCATTGATCAGGAGTTTCACTTTCCCTTTATTAACTAATTTAGATTCGGCGTAAGACAAGATAAAAACCAGAAAAAGAATGGTTGCGGTAAATACGCCGCTACTTAATGCGATTATAGATAAAGCACTCAAGATTGCACCTCAATTTTTTATAGTTGAATTCCTGAAAAAAGCATAAAGGCCATTGACATCAAGCCTGTTATCAACATAGTAATTCCCAACCCTCTCAAACCGGGAGGTACATTGGAATAGCGAATTTTCTGACGAATTGCCGCCATAGCAATAATAGCTAATAAAAAACCGATTCCCGAACCAAAACCGAATACAGTGGATTCACCGAGAGTATAATTTCTTTCCACCATAAAAAGCGATGCTCCAAGGATAGCGCAGTTAACCGCAATTAGCGGTAAAAATATTCCGAGAGCCGCATAAAGTTTTGTAAAATGTTTATCAAGAACCATTTCTACAAGCTGCACCATAGCGGCAATAGTTGCGATAAAAGTGATAAAATTCAGAAAACTTAAATCAGTATTTTGTAACCCGGCCCAGGATAGTGCGCCTTCGCTTAATACATAATTACTTAAAAGCCAGTTAGTGGGAGTGGTAATCGTTAACACGAATGTTACTGCCATACCTAATCCAACGGCTGTTTCAACTTTTTTGGATACGGCGAGAAACGAACACATTCCCAAAAAGAAAGCCAGCAGGATATTCTCCACAAAAACAGCTTTAACAAATAAACTCAGATAATGCTCTAACATATTATTTCACCTCTTTAACATTATTCGTGAACAGTTTTGGTAATGGTTCTTTGAACCCAAACCAGCAAACCAAGTAAAATGAATGCCCCGGGGGCTAATACCATTAAACCCATGTTTTCGTAACCGGCAGCATAAAAACTTTCCGGAAACAGACTAAATCCAAGGAATGTACCGCTTCCTAATATCTCTCTACCCATGGCTATCACCATCAATATCCATCCGTAACCAAGCCCGTTTCCCAAACCATCTAAAACGGAAGGCCATGGTTTGTTTTGCAAAGCAAAGGCCTCAGCTCGTCCCATAATTATACAATTTGTGATAATCAAACCGACAAAAACACTAAGCTGTTTACTGATATCAAACAGAAATGCCTTTAAAATCTGATCAACCAAAATAACCAATGTGGCAACAACAGCTAATTCAACAATAATTCGGATTTTTGACGGTATCCTTTTTCTAAGTAAAGATATTGTCACGTTTGAAAGTGTAAGAACCGATGTTACCGCTAAAGCCATTACTAAAGCCGTGCGCATTTGAACCGTTACAGCCAAGGCAGAACATATTCCGAGAACCTGAAAAGTAATCGGGTTGTTTTCACTAATAGGATTGGTAAATATTTTCATATTTTTCTTTGAAAATAATCCCTCTTTAGGTTGTTTAACATCACTCATTATCCGCCTCCTTCTGTGCTAATACCTTTTCAAAAAAGGGAGTATATTTTTTTAAATCTTTTTCTAAAAATATATTTATTCCGCGTCCTGTTAGTGTTGCACCGCTAATACCGTCCACATAATGCCACGCGTCTTCGTCGGCTATCGAATCCTTAACCTTACCCTTTACGATTGTTATCGAAACCAGCTTCCCATTTTCATCACTGATTTTTTTACCTTTATATTGTCCTGTAAATGAGGACGTGGAAATCTCCGAACCCAGCCCAGGTGTTTCGCCATGCTTATAAAACTCAACTCCGATAACCGTTCTACAGTCGGTATTCAACGCCATATAGCCATAAATCGTTGACCATAATCCTTTCCCTGATATGGGCAGCACTATTGATTCAACCTGTCCGTCTTTTTGTTTTTCATAAAGAGGGAAACGGTTTTTATCCTTTTTAGGATCAAGTTCTCCAGGAGTTATACCATCAACAACTTCACCCTTATCATCAATAACAAATTCTTTAATATTTTCTTTATAAAGTTTTTCAACTTGTTTGTGGCTAAAAGTTTTACCCTCTTCCGGTTTTATACCCACAGATGCTAAAATATTTTTTCGTACATCCAATAATTCATTCTGTGTTTGGTAGGGTTTTAATAATGTTGCAGCGCTGGCGAGCAAAACACTGCATACAATAGTAACAGTAGCCGCAAAACGATATGTATAAGCATTACTATGCTGCACGGCTTAACCTCCTCTTTATATTTGCCTTTATGACATAATGATCAATTAATGGTGAAAATACATTCATAAACAGAATGGCTAACATCATTCCTTCAGGATAGGCAGGGTTTACCGTTCTGATCAAAATAGTTAAAAATCCGATAATCAGTCCGTAAATCCATTTACCTGTTTCAGTTTGTGCGGCTGAAACCGGATCGGTGGCCATAAACACGGCGCCAAAGGCAAATCCTCCCATTACAAGATGACAGAATGCAGGCAGCGTAAATATTCCGGACGAACCCGGACCGGCGATGGCATTGAATAGCAGCGCCGTACCATATCCACCAACAAATACAGCTGTCATTATTTTCCAGCTTCCGACTCCGGTAGCTATTAAAATTACAGCGCCGATTAGGATGGCTAGTGTTGATGTTTCCCCAACACTTCCCGGTATGAAACCATAAAACATTTGTAAAAACGAAAAACCGGCGTCATTCACGTGTTTTACGGCCGATTCACCAGCCGGCGTACCGGAGGCAACCAACAATGGAGTAGCTCCTGAAAATCCGTCCACAACTTTATCTTTCGCGGAATCAATTATAGTCCAAACTTTATCCCCGGAAATTTTACCGGGATAAGCAAAAAAGACAAATGCGCGCGCTGTTAAAGCCGGATTTAATATATTCATGCCTGTGCCGCCAAAAACTTCTTTTCCCAGAACAACACCAAATGAAACCGCAACAGCAACTTGCCAAAGTGGAATCGATGCAGGCAGTATTAAAGGAAACAAAATACCGGTAACCAGAAAGCCTTCATTAATCTCATGCTTACGTATAACAGCAAATAAAACTTCCCAAAAGCCGCCAACAGCATAAGAAACAATAACAATCGGCATAAATTTAATCAAGCCGAATAGAAACATGTCCCAGAGAGTTGCAGAAACTCCCACAGCTTCAAAGTGCAAAAAGCCGATATTATAAATCCCAAACAATGTCGCCGGCAATAAGGCAACAATTACAATCATCATAAAACGCTTAATATCCAATGGATCTCTAATATGCGTACCCCTTTGGTTGCGTTTGTTGTTCCACAATAAAATTGTATCCATCATTTCAAAAATAGGGAAATATTTTTCATATTTTTGCCCTTTTTCGAAATTAGGATGTATCTTATCAAAGAATTTTTCTAAGATTTTCAATTCATTCACCCTTTGTTTAATAAAAATTAATGATTTCGATTACCCTTCTTTCTCGATCAGGTCAAACCCTTGTCGTAGAATACTCCCAAAATCCATTTTGGAGGGGCAAACATAAGTACAAAGCGCTACATCCTCTTCTGCAAGTTCCATTATACCTAATCCTTCCATCTCTTCAATATCCTCCGCCAGTATGCTCTTAGCGAGAATTGAAGGCAAAATATCCATCGGCATAACCTTTTCATAAACTCCGGTTTGAATGAAAGCCCTTTGTCCGCCATAGGCTAACGTGTCCAATTTCCATTTTTTCTTCTTTGAGCTAATCCAGGAAGAGAGGAAAGTTTTTGAAAAACTCGACATATCAATACCCGTACGAAAATATCCCAATAACCTTCGTTTCTTTTTTCCTTCAGGGATTACCGTAAGCAGACAGTTATTAAACCCCAAATATCCATTCTCATTCAGTTTAATTCCTGTTAATACATCACCGCTGATATAGCGGGCTTCATCATCATTAATATTCTCATCAGGAATTATTTCTTTTATTTTAGCGCCTGCAATTGTTTTAATATAATATCTTTCTTTAAGAGATGATCCGCATAGAGCAACAATTCTTTCATTGGGATAGGCGCCTGTTTCGAAAAGCTCACCGATTAAGGCAACCGCTTCGGGTTTTATTGTCCAGACAATATCACCTTGGTTAACAGGGGCTATATGATGTATCTGGACGCCAACATTACCTGCCGGATGCGGCCCGCTAAAATAATGTTTCTCTACACCGGTTACTTCCTCTAACACATTTCCGGAGTTATTACCTTTCCTCTGTAAGGAAAGATGCACAGTCCCTTCTGTTAAAGCGCCTAGAATATCAATCCCTTTTTGAAACTGCTTACCCTTGCCCTCAAGCAGGAAGTCTACTTCAGGCGCTATCGGAGCAGTGTTAAAAGCGGAAATAAAAATATCCCTCGGAACATCTTGTGGATTTGCGACCTTGGCAAAAGGACGTTGAATAATATACGGCCATAAACCGCTCTCCAATAAAGCGTTTGTTATGTTTTCTCTCGTTAATTTCGATATATTGCCGGAAGGTTTAAACTTAAAGTTTTCCTTTGTATATTTTTTATCATTCTCGACAACAATCTCCATCAATAGCCGGCGTTCACCGCGGTTAATCTCAATTACTTTCCCACTTACCGGTGAAACAAACTTGATCTCCTGAATTTCCTTATCCTCGCATAAAGGCGTACCGACTTTTACCATATCGCCTACCTGAACCTTTAGCCGTGGTTTTATACCACGAAATTCATACGGCAAAATAGCAACTTTATCCGGATTTGAAAACTCTTTTAAAACCAGTTCCGCTTCCCCAAGTATTGGGATATCGTAACCTTTTTTTAATTTGAATTCTCCCATATAAAATCCTGTTTGTTAGATTATTATAATATAGATTATTAATTATTGGTTTTATACTGTTTTTTAAAACATGGAAAATAGTATCAAAAAAATATTTTCTTCACAATATATTTTATATGTGTTAATTTAGTAAAACATTTTAATTAAATAAAGTAAATTTTTTCACTTTTTTTATTTTATTGACAGATTTAAGCTTGATTGTTAAATTCTATGCTTTAAAATTGACTTGATGATTGAATCTCAGCTGATTCAATTTAGATTTGATCCATTTTTAAAACTAATTAATCAATATTTCGCAACGGTTTTTACTTCAAAAATAAAAATATATATTATGGAATTAAATATACCTAACCAATTAACAATACTCCGAATATTGTTGACACCCGTTTTTGTCTTTCTATTCGTACACGAATCACCCGATTTAAAATTATACGCTACAATTATTTTTCTAATTGCATCTTTTACAGATTGGTACGACGGTTATATCGCACGACGTTTTAATATGGTTTCACGCTGGGGGCAGTATATGGACCCTCTTGCTGATAAAATCTTGGTCTCCAGTGCATTATTCGTATTCGCTTATACGGATTATGTATATTGGTGGATGATAATTATTATTGTATTTAGAGATATTGTAATCACCTTTTTGCGAAGCTTTGCATTATCAATGGGCCGGCCAATTATTACCAGTAATCTTGCGAAATGGAAAACATTCACTCAAATGGTTTTTATTTTCGCCATTCTTTTATATATTAATATCCCCGGAATACCGGATATTCTTATTGCCAACAATCCGTTGCCATGGAGAATGTGGACTACGATTTTTCTTTTTATTGTTACAGTTATTACAGCATTAAGTGGAATATTATATTTTATAAATAATTGGTCTCATTTAATCGAACTATGGCACAGGATAACAAAAAAAATATGGTTAAATTGAAAAATTTATTTCATTATGGAATCGCCACAGCTTTAGGAACCGGCTATTTTCCCAAGGCACCGGGAACCGCCGGGAGCCTGTTTGCAATTTTAATACTCTATTTATTCACTATATCAGAGACCACGTTAATATTCCTGATAATTCTTTTCACTGTTTTGGGCATTTGGACAGCAACTGTTATTGAAAACAAGAAAGGCTCTGATCCTTCTATTGTGGTTATTGATGAAGTTGTAGGCCAATGGATATCTTTACTATACATACCATTCACAACTATTCCCGTTTTATTGGCCTTTATTTTATTTCGCTTTTTTGATATTTATAAACCGTTTCCTATTGATCAATCCCAAAAACTAAAAGGGGGTTATGGAATAATGGTTGATGATATCATTGCCGGTATTTATTCAAACTTAGTAATTCAACTTATTCTTTATTTTGGACTTATCTGATGAAAAACTATTACGCGGAAATTATTAGTGTTGGCAATGAAGTACTTGCGGGACAAACGGTAAATACCAATGCTGCCTTTATTTCCCGACAATTAATGGACATTGGTCTACAAGTATTTTGGGTAACGACGATTCGCGACACTCATGATGAAATTATTTTTTCCCTCAAAACTGCTTCAAAAAGAGCAGATATTGTTCTTGTAACAGGTGGTTTAGGACCGACTCCGGATGATATTACTAAAAATTCAATCTGTGAATATTTTAACACCCGTCTCGTTACAAATAGTTCGGTTTTGGGAGATGTTGATAAATTTGTAAAAAGCCGTGGATTTCAATTAACTGACTTAAACCGCGACCAGGCTCTGGTACCGGAATCAGCCAAAATCATCCGAAATCCGATTGGTACGGCACCCGGACTACTTTTAGAGAAAAATAATATACCATATTTTTTCTTGCCGGGTGTTCCCAGAGAGATGAAATACTTGTTAACAGAATCCATTTTAGAAATTTTATCATCAAAGTATGACCTTCCTAAAATATACACAAAGTTGCTGCGTACTACATCCATCCCGGAAGCGAAACTTTATGAAAAACTGGAAGCGGTTGTTAAAAAGTACTCTAAATTTGAATTGGGTTTTTACCCCCGTTATTTTGGTGTGGATATCCGTTTTCGGCATCAAACAAAAAATCCCGATGAATTAATAGATTTTGAAAATTATTATGAAAAAGTAAAAAAGGTCGTAGCAAAATATATTTACAGCAGCCGGCCGATTGAACTTGAGGAGAAATTAGGCGAATTATTAAAATCACGACAATTGACTCTTAGTACAGCCGAAAGCTTTACAGGCGGTTTAATCGGTGACATGATTACGAATGTTCCGGGCAGCTCCGAATATTATACAGGAGGCGCTATTACTTATAGTAATGAGAGTAAAATAGAGCTTCTAAATGTTCACAATTCAACGCTCCTTGAACATGGCGCCGTAAGTGAACCGGTTGCATTGGAGATGGTACACGGCGTGGGAAATCTTTTTAAAAGTAATTGTGCTATTGCAACTACCGGAATTGCCGGGCCAGGCGGTGCTACACCTAATAAACCGGTAGGTTTATGCTTTATTGCAGTACGATTAAATAAAAAAGAGGTGGTTAAAAATTTCAACTTTGGAACTGAACGCAGAATAAATAAACTACGAGGTGCTGTTGCCGGCATGGAAATGCTACGCAGGACACTTTTGGATATCTAATAAAAATAGAAAAAAATTCAGCCTTGTAGGTTAATATAAAAGCCGCCTAAAAAGGGCGGCTTTTTATTTAAGAAACTATTTTTTCTCTCTAATTCTGGCAGCTTTACCGCGAAGATTCCGTAAATAATATAATTTCGCTCTACGCACACGGCCGCGACGAACAACTTCAATCTTTGCTAACCTGGGAGAATGCAAAGGAAAAATCCGCTCAACCCCAACACCGTTTGATATCTTTCTAACTGTAAAGGTTTCATTAATGCCGCCGCCTTTACGTTTAATACATACGCCCTGATAAATCTGAATTCTTTCTTTATCACCTTCAATAACTCGTACACTAACCGCTACGGTATCACCGGGTTGAAATTCGGGAATATCCGCTTTAAATTGATTCGCTGTTACACTATGTAATACATCCATTTTTACCACCACTCATTTAGTTTAAATATTTTTTATACAAATCCGGGCGCCGCTCTTTTGTGATTGATTCACGTTTAAGCTGACACCATTCCTCAATTTTACTATGATTACCGGAAAGTAATACTTTCGGTACTTTTATTTCTTGATATTCTTCCGGCCGCGTGTAATACGGCGCATCCAATAGGCCATCTTCAAAAGAATCTGTCCAGGCAGATTCTATATCTTTTAATACACCGGGTAAAAGTCTGACGATAGAATCAACGATAACCAATGATGCTATTTCTCCTGAACTAAGGATATAATCACCAATCGATAGTTCTTTAAATGAGTAAAACTCATGGATGCGCTCGTCAATTCCCTTATAATGCCCGCATAAAAATACCAGATGTTTTTTTAAACTCAATCGTTTAGCATCATTCTGTTTAAATACCGGGCCACGCGGTGATGTTAAAATCAGTTCTGCATCATTTCTATCATTTGTTTCGAAAATCTGATCAAGACAACGAACAATCGGTTCAATTTTAAGCACCATACCTGCGCTGCCGCCATAGGGATAATCATCGATTGTTTTATGGCGGTCATCAGTAAAATCCCGCAAATCATGAATCTTTATTTCGACCTTTTTATTCCGCTGTGCTTTTCGAATCATGCTGTCATTTATCGGTCCTTCTAACATCTTCGGAAAACCGGTTACAATATCTATCTTCATATCAAAGGGAATCCAACAGCAAATAAAACTATCCTATTTTCTAAGCATCTAAAAGACCGTCAATTGCGTGAATGACTATTTTTCTTGCACTTTTATCAATGTCTTGAATAATATCTTTAACAGCAGGAATTAGAATTTCTTCATTTTTCAAATTCTTCATCACATAGATATCATTTGATTTATGTGATACCACATCAACAATCTCTCCGAGAAGAGTGCCTTTTTCATTAAAAACATTCATACCAATCAGGTCATGAATATAGAATTCGTCTTTTTCTAGCTGCATCAACTTATCAACAGGAATTAACAAGTCTTTATTTCTTAAAAATTCTGCTTCATCCCTATCATTCACACCATCAAATTTAATATAAACAAACCTATCCGACAAACGAACAGATTCAATCGAATAGGCCTGTAGTTTACTGTTTATATCGATAAATAATTCATCAAAATCGAGAAAATGTTCAGGGAAAGAAGTAATAATTTCAATTTTAACTTCGCCCTTTATCCCTTGCGGTTTAACTATTCTCCCAATTGTATACATTTTCAGCCGATATTATTCGAGTATTTCGAGAACAGCGCGTTTACCCGCTTTTGCTGAAGCAGCTGACAAAAGTGTACGGATGGATTTAGCTGTTTGTCCGCGTTTACCAATCACTTTACCGAGATCACCGTCACCAACGCGTAATTCGAATACAGTAACTCTTTCACCTTCAACTTCTGTCACTACAACAGCTTCCGGCTTATCGACTAAGTGTTTGGCGATAAATTCAACAAATTCTTTCATAATCCCTTCCTCCTAAACAATAAGTTCTCTTTCGCAGTTATCTACTTCACCAATTACTTCAACACCTCAACTATCAGCTTTCTTTTTTATCATCAGATTCGTCCGCAGCTTCTTTAGAACTTGCCTCTTCGGTTTCCGGCTTTGGAGTTTCAGTTTCTTCGGAAACTGTTGCTTCCTTGGTCTCTTCAGGTTCGGTTTTAGGCTTTGGAGTTTCAGTTCCTTCGGAAACTGTTGCTTTCTTGGTCTCTTCAGGTTCGGGTTCAGGCTTTGGAGTTTCAGTTTCTTCGGAAACCGTTGTTTCCTCAGTCTCTTCAGGCTCCGCCTTTTTATCGGCTTTCTTTTTCTTTGCATTTTCCTTTTTAAGCGCGGTTCTTTTCATCTTTTCTTCGTTCGACACTTCCCATTTAGCAAACTCTTCAGCAATTTTGGCTTCATCGGCTCCTTTTTTAATTAACATCCATTTCAGCCAGATACCTTTATTCTGAAGTAAATTTTTCACAGTTGCCGATGGCTGTGCACCATTCTGCAGCCAATAAATAACTCGATCTTCCTGTAAACTGACTTCTACCACATCGGGAAGCGGATTATATGTACCTATTAGTTCAATATAACGGCCATCACGTGGTGCACGGCTATCTGCTGCAACAATTCTGTAAAAAGGCAGTTTCTTTCTACCCGCTCTGCGTAATCTCAATTTAACCAACTTAAAACCTCCATATTAATTTCATCAGGACTTAGGCAAATCCAAAAGGCATATTTCCACCTCTTCTGAAAGATTTGCCCTTCATCTGCTTCATCATTTTCTTCATTTGTTCAAACTGTTTCATTAATTGATTTATTTCCTGTACCTTATGTCCACTTCCATTTGCAATACGTTTACGACGGCTGCCATTAAGAACTTTTGGATTTCTCCGTTCTTCGAGGGTCATGGAATTAATTATTGCTTCAATTCCTGTGAAAGCTCCATCATCAACTTTGACGCCTTTCATTTGGTTACCAACGCCGGGTATCATGGAAAGAATGGATTCCAGAGAACCCATTTTTTTTATCTGCTGTAATTGATCATAAAAGTCTTCCAAAGAAAAATCGGCTTTCCTCAATTTTTCTTCTAATTTAGCCGCCTTCTCTTTATCAACCGACTCCTGGGCTTTTTCCACTAAAGTAACAACATCGCCCATACCAAGGATTCGGGAAGCAATACGATCAGGATGAAATTGTTCAATCTCATCCATTTTTTCACCAATACCAATAAACTTAATTGGCTTTCCGGTAACAGCACGTATTGAGAGAGCCGCGCCACCACGTGCGTCACCATCCATCTTTGTCAGAACAATACCGTCATAATTTAGGCGGCTTAAAAACTCATTCGCAGTATTTACAGCATCCTGTCCGGTCATACCATCCGCCACAAACAGCATTTCATGCGGACGTACCGTACTTTTAATCTTAACCAGCTCATTCATCATGGCATCATCAATATGTAAACGGCCGGCAGTATCTATAATAATCGTATCATTAAAATCTTTACGTGCTGCACTGATTGCATTTCGGGCTATTTTTACAGGATCTCCGGCGCCTTCATCATAAACCGGAATATTTAAACTCTTTCCAAGAATTTTTAACTGCTGGATAGCGGCAGGCCTGTAAACATCTGCAGCTACAAGCATCGGTTTACGACCTTTTTTGCGCAAAAAACTCGCTAATTTCGCCGCAAATGTCGTTTTACCAGATCCTTGTAACCCGAAAAGCATGATAATCGTTGGAGGGATGCCTGCAGTTTTGACCTGCATTGTTGATACACCAAGCAGCCTGACCATCTCATCATGAACGATCTTAACAATTAACTGCCCCGGCGTAACACTGTTTAGGACATCTTCACCAATAGCCTTTTCCTGAACTCTGGCAATAAAATCTTTAACAACTTTATAATTAACATCCGCTTCCAATAAAGCCCTGCGAACTTCTTTAAGCGAATCTTCTATATTTTTTTCAGTGAGTCTACCGTAACCACGCAGTTTCCGAAACGCTGATTCCAGTTTACCTGTTAATTCTTCTAACATAGGTCTATTTCCCGATTCCATTCCTGAACGACTAAGACTGTGAAATCTACACAAATCCAATTACTTTTTCAAGATTTTTTAGAAAAAAGAGTGATTTTTATTTTTTTATTATTGAAAAAACAAAAAAACTACCTTATACTATTAAAATTCATACGCTATTGCTCCCAATTAAAGGTTAATCTTGTTTTAAATTCAGAGCAAATACTATATGAAAAAAAATTATCTTATAACTAAGTAAAATATTTCAATATTATGATACAACTATTAAAAATATATTCTTCCCTTATTGAACCACTGATAAATATTATCATTCCGTCAAATTGTATTTTTTGTAATGCGGCAATGGAAAACAATAAGAAAATTATTTGCGAAATATGCTATAGCGAATTAAAAAAAGCGCCGGTTGTCTTGGAGCAAAAACTACGTCAAGAGATTAATAACCCAAATATTGATAGAATATTTATAGGATATGAATACTCTGAAAAGCTTAAGATGCTTATGCATGTTTTCAAATATGAACGGTTTACGGCTCTTGCTTCTCATTTCGCATCTGCAATTGCCACTCTAATTCGATATCCCGAAAAAATTGATTTAATTCTCCCAGTCCCACTTCATCCAAGGAAACACAGAGAAAGAGGTTATAATCAAAGTGAATTAATCGGTAAAAGTTTGGCGTGTCTATTAAGCATCGAATATAGAAACGACCTTTTAGAGCGCAAAAAATACACAATATCACAAACGACTCTTAACAAAAATGATCGTATTCAAAATGTTAGTGATGCGTTTTTTTGTTCTGAAAGCCTCCACGATAAAACAATATTAATTATTGATGATGTTATTACAACCGGAAGTACTTTAAAAGCGTGCGCCGAATGTGTGCTTAAAAACAAAGCAAAAATTGTTCACTTAGCGGCTGTCACAACGCCTCCCTTTTAAGCGGTCATTATCTCAACTTTTGTCTTTCAGAAATTTCTTAAAATTAGAGTTTTCTTCATTAACTCTTTCTATAAAAACAGTCATCTCATTACTTTTTAATCCGATGGCAAGTTTTTCAATTTCAGATAATGCTTTATACATACCATTAATACTAAGATTTCCGGCTGCCCCACGTAAACTATGGGCAATTAATTTAATATTATCGTAATCCGAATTTCTTATGGCCTCCTCAAGAGAAGGCATCATCTCTTCAATCTGTTGAGCAAATTCGTGCAACAGCTCGAAAAGAAATTCTTTTTCTCCGCCAATCCGCTCCAGGGCTTCTTCTATATTTATTACTTCTGTGGACATATATCCCCATATTATACTATGGATTAATTACATAACTGTGTACAATTTCAATAGAATCTTTTAACATAGACGTTACGCCGCAATATTTGGTCTGTGAAAGATATATTGCTTTATCTATATTTTTGGGATTTAAACCTTCTCCCCAAAACTTATAAACAAGATTTATCTTTGAATAGACTTTTGGATGTTCCTCTGTCATATTCGCCTCAACTTCAATTTCAAATTTTGTGAACGGTTCACGCATTTTTGTCAATATAGAAGCAACATCGGCGGCGCTACAACCGGAAAGTGATAAAAGCAACATCTCCTTTGGCCTGATACCGGCATCCGAACCGTTAAAATTCTCAGGCCCGTCCATGGGAACCCAGTGCTTACTATCGGTGATACCCATAAAAGTAACACCCTTAATATGAATTATTTTCGCTTTAGCCTTTGACATAGTTTTCCTCATTTAATTAAATGTAGAGATAAATAAAATTACACTTTGGAAAATTGAATTTCGGGAATTATCAGACAGAATGCAAGAGCGTTATAAATTAATAGCAGCACTGAATATCCTTCCTTTTTTTTATTCAAAAAAAGGAACTTCGTACTAATAATGTCTATCCTTTGATTTTTCCAATAATTAAAGATATAACCAATCAAAAATAAAAGTGCGGATTATGTTGTTTGCTCAGCGAATAACGGCTTAACCTCGATTTACAGATAGTTAACTCAATCCCCCATCGTCTTAGCCGCCGTGCTGCGCCTGCCTATGGCATGGCCCGACTCAGTAGGGGGCGGCTTAAAAAAGGGGCAAGGAGGATATTCCTTTTAAATCCATGATATTTGTTTATTACTTGCTGATCTAAAAACATAATCAATAAAAGTAATATGAAATAACAGACAATATTTATCTCCTTAATGCCGCTTTTGTGAATTTTTCATCAGATACTTTTGCATCCAGATCAATGGAATTGATAATATATTCAGTTCCTTTCCCACTTGAAAGCATATCTTTAAAGGTCATTTTTTGTGGATACCAGCGATTTTTCAAACGGAAATAATCAAACATCTTTGTTTTCTTTAAAAGCCGACCACTTTTAGCAAAACGCTCTTCAATAAGTGGCAGCCAGTGCTTCTTATCTACCCACAATTTACGTTTATAATATGTTACACCATCTTTTTTACTTGTTAGATCTAACACGATGCAATCCAGACCATTAACTTTTTCTTCTCCCACGATTTCGGCATCATAGTTATCCATTAATCTGGCATTTTCGGTAATATCCTCATAAGACAAATCGGAACCCATTACCGATTGGCGCAGCAGATGCCCGGAAATTGTTATTATTCGATCGGTTGGCTCAGGTGTATATGTCCATAATTTATCATCTATTTTTAGCATGCGCTTCCCTTTTTCTCGCGCGGGTTTCAAATACTCAATAAATGATTTATTTTTTCCCTTTACCCAGGATTCAGCCTCAATAGTCCGGCTTCCGCTTCTGCTGTGAATAATCATGGTAGTTTTAATAACTGCTTTATCAATAACCATATTATGATCAATTTTTTTCAAAACATCTTCCGCTGTCAGTTTTTGGGAATATCCCGTCTTAACAAAAAAAGATAACACAATAAAAATAATCAGATTTTTCATGTCTCCAACTCCTTAAATAGTGACGCCGTCTGACGCTTATAAATTCCAATTCCCGAAATGGCCGTACCGAATACATTGGATAATATCCCCGGGAACAATCCAATATAAAAACTAACCGGAGTAATCCGTGCACGTATAACATTATGAACCATTAATGATGAGTTTTTAAAAGCAGAACTAATATCTACACCCACTTCCTGAAAATATAAAGCAACAATTAATCCAAGCATCACACCAAAAATTGAGCCGATAATGCCAATGGCGATTGATTCAATGAGCATACTTCTGTATATGTGACCTTTTGCTTCACCAATGGCAAGACGTACCCCAATTTCTCCATAACGCCGTATTCCGGCCATTAAACCGCTATTCCATAAAACGATAGACATAGCAATCACAAATATCAACACCACAATAAATCCTGCTGATCTTGCATATTTAAGATAATCCCCCAGTCCATTTTGTTGTTCTAATGTAATCGCAATTAGAGAAAACTTATCATCCTCTTTCATGTTTCTACTATTAAAATCATCTTGAATAATAGCTGTTCTCTCAGAATCATAAAGCATATTTTTTGCATAACCAAGAATCTCTCCTGCCCCGTTTTCCATATCCAAAGCATACTGCGCGCTACTGATATCTACTATTATAGCGCCCCTATCCATTGGTGCAATACCAAAAGTAATCGTACCAACAATGGTGAAATTCTGCACTGCCATGGCGCCGTTTGCTGTAGCACCGATTAATGTGCCAACATCACCGATTCTTACATCTTGTTTCTGTGCGAACTCATTGCTTATTAAAATCTCATTCGGTTTTTGCGGTATTCTTCCACTAACCAGAGCATCTTTTAAACCCCATCTTGAGACCTCTTTAGAGTTTTTTGAAAATATATCTATTGCGATCCCCATTACAGGCCCCTGAGATTTGGTCTCTCCATTTTCATCAGGAAAATCCAATAGCCCTCCAAATTTGATTCGCGGAGTCCAATCATAATCCGGATACTTTTCATCCAAATCGTTGACAATATCACCCACTTGTGTTAATCCAAAATCATTTGGGATTTGTGATGATATTTCATGATAAGCACATGTCATTATCTTCACATGCCCCGTATCAAAACGAGCGCTGCCGTCAATCATCTCATTAAATGCCCCCATCATCCACGAATAGAGTAAGGTAGTTAAGAATACACCGATAGCTACAATGAGAATAGGAAGAATGCTGCGCCGCTTATCGCGTAATAATCCTTTTATTAAAAATTTTATCATTATTCAGATTTCCCTTTTGTGTTGTATTAATAATAATCTAGATTTTTCCTCTTTTACACATTCCATTTCTTCACTTGCTACTTGATAATTCTCACGTGTGACGCCCATGGCACTTACTGGACATTGGATATTGCTCTTTATTTTTTATTCAAGACAACTAATAAATATCCAATAACCAACA
>JAUVIB010000018.1 GCA_030592985.1 Calditrichaceae bacterium
GATGACGCGAAAATGTTTTCGGCGCATATGCTGATGGAAATGGCACGCATGAGTATTAATGATGGTTTAACCATGCAGATTCACCCGGGGTCTTTTAGAAATCATAACGATGTTATCTTTAATAAATTCGGACTGGATAAGGGGTGTGATATACCGGTTTCAACCGAATACACGCGGAATTTAAAAGCTTTGTTGAATAAATATGGCAATGATCCGCGCTTAACTTTAATCGTATTTACTTTGGATGAATCAAATTATGCCCGCGAATTGGCGCCTCTCGCCGGTCATTATCCGGCCATGAAACTTGGGCCTGCCTGGTGGTTTCATGACAGTCTGGAAGGGATGATGCGATACCGGATGAATGTAACTGAAACAGCAGGGATTTATAATACGGTCGGCTTTAATGATGATACCAGGGCTTTCCCTTCTATCCCCGCACGCCATGACCTGGCACGACGGGTAGACGCAAATTTTGTAGCGCGTTTAACAACACATCATATTATTGATATGGATGAAGCCCGCCGGATTATGCAGGCTCTTTCGAGGGATTTGGTGAAAAAAGCCTATAATTTATAAATTATAAATATGATAAATGGGAGATAAAAATATGGATATAAAACAGATTCAGAAAATATATGATTTTTCAGGGAAAACGGTTGTTATTACCGGTGGAAATGGCGTATTGGGCGGTGATATAGCTGTCGCTTTGGCCGGATTAGGGGCCAATGTGGCCATTGCCGATTTAAATACTGATGTTACCGGGGATTTGCAAAAACGTATGCATAACCTGGCAGGCGACGTATCGATTTTTAAATGTAATGTTCTTGAAAGAGAAAGCCTGGAACAAACAAGAGACGCGATTCTTGAAAAATATGGTTCGCTGGATATCCTGATCAATGCGGCAGGGGGTAATAAACCCCAGGCAACCACCTCACCGGACCTTTCTTTTTTTGACCTGCCAAAAGATGCCCTTGATTTTGTATTGAGTCTTAATTTACAGGGTACCATTCTGCCAAGCCAGATATTTGGTAAAATTTTAGCTGAAAAAGACAACGGTATTATTTTAAATGTATCATCAATGAATGCCTTTCGCCCATTAACAAGAATACCGGCATATTCAGCGGCTAAAGCGGCCGTATCCAATTTCACACAATGGCTCGCTGTACATTTAGCACAGGAATATTCTGCCAATATCCGTGTAAACGCTATTGCCCCGGGATTTTTCTTAACCAACCAAAATCGTTTTTTACTGACAGATGAAAAAACCGGAGAATTAACCGCGCGAGGGCAGTCCATTATTGACCATACGCCTATGGGGAAATTTGGTGATCCCGAAGATTTAATTGGTGCTGTATTATGGCTGTTATCTCCGGCGTCATCTTTTGTGAGTGGGATAGTTGTTCCCATAGATGGTGGGTTTTCTGCATTTAGTGGCGTATAAAATATTTGATTGATAATAGTCGATAAGGGTTGAATTTTATGGTGAAAATCATGATCTTTAACGATAAAATAAAACAATTCATAATTATAATTATTTGAAAAGGGTTTTAACAATGACAAAAATCTCAATAGATCACAAGTTATCAAAAAAAACAGCAGATACCATAAGGTTGCTGGCTGCTGATGGTGTGCAAAAAGCTAATTCCGGTCATCCGGGAATGCCAATGGGAATGGCTGATTGTGCAACGGTATTATGGACAAAATATTTAAAATATAATCCAAAAGATCCAAAATGGGCTGATCGTGATCGCTTTATCCTTTCCGGTGGTCATGGTTCTATGCTGATTTATTCCCTGCTCCATCTGGCCGGATACGATATATCGCTGGAAGATCTGAAATCATTTAGGCAGTGGGGCAGCTGTACACCCGGCCACCCTGAAGTTGGTTGTGTTCCGGGGATCGAAACGACAACCGGTCCGCTTGGTCAGGGCTTTACCAATGCAATCGGTATGGCTTTGGCCGCAAAAATGACCGGTGCCCAGTTTAATACGGAAAAACGACAGATTTTTGGAACACATCATGTCTATTCTTTTTGTGGTGATGGTGATATGATGGAAGGAGTTACATCCGAAGCGGCGTCTTTAGCCGGACATTTGGGATTAGGAAATATCATTTTCTTTTATGATAGTAACCATATCACTATTGAAGGGAAAACAGAATTAGCTTTTACCGAATCTGTTGAGGACAGATTTATCGCTTATAACTGGCATGTTATAGAGATAGACGGCCATAATCATGATGAAATCGCGCAAGCAATAGAAAAAGGTCAGGAAGAAACAGAAAAGCCAACATTAATAATTGCCAGGACTCACATCGGTTTTGGAAGCCCTAACCAGCATGATACTTCAGCCATTCATGGCTCCCCTCTTGGTGATGAAGAAATCAAAGAGACTAAGAAAGCGCTTGGTTTTCCGGAAGATCAAAGTTTTTATGTTCCCGATGAGACAAGAGAACTGTTTCAATCGCATGTAAACAGTGTAAAAACAGAATATGATACATGGCAAAATCAATATAACGAATGGCAAGATGAGAACAGCGCTTTGGCAGCAGTTTGGGAAAAAATGATAAACAAAGAAATTCCCGGAGATTTAGAGCAGAAACTAATTGATGCTCTACCTGAAAAAACAAATGCAACAAGAAATCTATCCGGTGTGATTATGCAGGCTATTGCCAAGGAAGTTCCTTCTTTTATCGGCGGGTCGGCAGATCTTGATCCGTCAACCAAAACCTTTTTAAAAGATTTTCCAGCCATACAAAAAGGACAGTATAACGGTCGTAATTTCCATTTCGGTATCAGGGAGCATGCTATGGGGTCCATTAACAACGGTATTGCTCTTTATGGGGGTTATATCCCATTCGGTTCTACATTTATGGTCTTTTCAGATTATATGAGGCCAAGTATTCGCTTGGCAGCACTTATGAATCTTCAGAATATTTTCATTTTCACCCATGACTCTATTTTTGTCGGTGAAGATGGCCCGACGCATCAACCTGTTGAGCAATTGGCCGCTTTAAGGACGATTCCTAACTTATTGGTGCTTCGTCCGGCTGATGGATTGGAAACAGCGCTTTGTTGGGCGATTGCGCTTAGGGACCAAAATATTCCTACCGCTTTAATCCTAACGAGGCAAACTGTTCCGGCATTAGAGAGAGATGCAAGTTTTACTAATGATGATGTTTATAAAGGGGCGTATGTTATTTCTAAAGAAAAAAACGACGAGCCTGAAACGGTTATTTTAGCAAGCGGTTCCGAAGTAGAATTTGCTTTAACAGCACAGAAGATACTTGAAAAAAAGAGTATGAGCGTACGTGTTGTTTCTGTACCAAGTAAAGAACTGTTTGAAAAACAGTCTTGTGAATATCAAAGAACTATTATTCCTGAATCAGCGAAAGCCATAGCTGTTGTGGAGGCGGGTATTTCCTTTGGCTGGCCAAATTATTTTAATTTACCGTTAATTAAAGTAACCATCGATAATCGGTTTGGTGCATCCGCTCCTTATAAACTTTTAGAAGAAAAATTTGGTTTTACCGGAGAAAATATTGCGGAAAAAATTGAAACATTTTATAAAAAATAATTAATATATATTGACCATAAACAGAGTACTAAAATCATTGTATCTTTGCCTGAGGTAACTCAGGTAAAGATACATTTTCAAAAAACAGGGTTTTTCAACTTAACCGATAAAGTAAATAAAGTTTCATATAATTTATCGCAAGGAACAGAAGTATAAAAATAATATTGATGTTATTTGATTTTGCATGAAAGAGGTGTTATTCACGCTTAATTTCTTGATGAAATCAAGATAACTTTTAATAAAATGATGATTTTAAATTAATAATTATTATAGATAATAAAATTGTACAACAAGAAAGGAAATGGATTATGAAAAAGTGTGATATAGGTTTAATTGGACTCGCTGTAATGGGCGAAAATTTAGTATTAAATATGGAGAGTAAAGGTCACTCTGTCGCTGTATTTAATCGCACTACCGCTAAGGTAGAAGAATTTATGGGAGCTCGTGCCAAAGGAAAGAATATTACCGGATGTTATAGTATTGATGAGCTAATTGAAAATTTAGCAACACCAAGGAAAATCGTATTATTAGTAAAAGCAGGTCAGCCTGTTGATGCTTTTATTGATATGCTTATACCAAAATTAGAAAAAGGAGATATAATTATTGATGGTGGAAATAGTCATTTCCCTGATACAATAAGACGTACTGAATATGTGGAAAGTAAAGGCTTGTTGTACATTGGTACAGGTGTTTCCGGTGGAGAAGAGGGAGCATTGCTTGGGCCATCAATTATGCCCGGCGGTTCTGATGAAGCATGGGAAGCTGTTAGGCCGATTTTTCAAGATATATCTGCAAAAGTTGAAGATGGTTCACCTTGTTGCGAATGGATTGGTAGTGATGGCGCCGGTCATTTTGTTAAAATGGTACACAATGGCATTGAATATGGTGATATGCAAATGATCGCCGAAGCATATTCCCTAATGAAAAATGTTTTAAATATGTCTGCTGCCGAAATGCAGCCGGTTTTTTCCAAATGGAATAAAGGAGAATTAGATAGTTATCTAATTGAAATAACCAAAGATATTCTTGGTAAAAAAGATGAAGAAACGGGAAAACCGGTATTGGATAACATCTTAGATACAGCAGGTCAAAAAGGTACCGGGAAATGGACGAGTCAGGCCGCATTAGATTTAGGCTGCCCGGCGCCAACTGTAGCAGAAGCTGTTTTTGCCCGGGCAATGAGTGCGGGAAAAGAGGAAAGAGTAGCTGCTTCAAAAGTATTAAACGGACCTAAAGACAATGTAGAAGTTGACAAAGAAGAATTCCTTGATATGCTTGAACAAGCGCTTTATGCTTCAAAAATATGTTCCTATGCCCAAGGTTTTCAATTAATGAAAATGGCAGGAAAAGAATATAAATGGGATTTAAAATTTGGTGAAATTGCTTTGTTATGGCGTGGTGGTTGTATTATTCGTGCTCAATTTCTTGGTAATATCAAAGATGCTTTTGATAAAAATGCTGATTTACAGAATTTACTTTTAGATGATTATTTTAAAGATGTTATTGAAAAGAGTCAGTCTGCTTGGCGCAAAGTAATCTCTATAGCAGTAATGGCAGGTATTCCTGTTCCGGCATTCAGCAGTGCGTTATCTTATTATGACAGTTATCGTAGTAAAGTTTTACCGGCCAATCTGTTGCAGGCACAAAGAGATTATTTTGGCGCTCATACTTATGAGCGATTAGATAAACCAAGAGGAGAGTTTTTTCATACCAACTGGACAGGCAGAGGCGGTAAAACTGCTTCCAGTACATATGTTGCTTAATTAGATAAATTATTTGAAAAAAAGATTGCTTAGTATTGGGTAAAATATCCGATACTGGCAATCTTTTGTTATTAACTATTCTCTGATTTTCAATTAGAGATGGGAATGATTAGTTCGTTGCAAATTTTATACATGAGGTGAATAGAAAAAAGATTTAAATGCAGAGACCGCTTCCGAAGAGATACCTATGATAAGAGTTCGTGGAGAAGAAAAACAGACCTTATATAAAAAAAATGTAATAAAACGAGAACATTCCACTCATAAAAGGGTAATAATCAATAAATGAAAGCAGCAGTATTAAAAAATTATGGTGAATTTCAATGGCGTGATGTACCTGAGCCGTCCATTTCGGATTCTCAACTGTTGATTCATGTGAATTTTGCGGGAATATGCGGGACAGATCTGCATATTTTTAAAGGGGAATTCCATCCAAGGACGCAGTTACCACTTATTCCAGGGCATGAATTTTCCGGTACTGTTCAGCGCACCGGTGGACAAGTTACGCATTTTAACGAAGGTGATAGGGTCGTAATTGATCCTATTATCTGGTGTGGTCACTGTCCTGCCTGTAAAAGAGGGCACTATCCGGCCTGTACATCGCTCAAGCTGCTTGGTGTGGATATGGATGGCGGATTCGGTCAATATGTAGCCGTAGATGAATCTATGCTCTATAGGTTAGATGATAATATCTCCGAACGGGATGCGGCTTTAATAGAAGTGTATTCCATCGGATTTCATGCGGCGAACAGAGCCGGCGTCAAAGAAGGAGACACGGTTGCAATCTGGGGCGCCGGGCGCATCGGTCAAAGCATTTTACAAACGGTAAGAACAAAGACAAAAAACACCGTTTTCATGATTGATGTTATTGATAGTCGTTTAAATATTCCAATGGAAGTTTATGGAAATGTGGTTGTTATTAATGCCGAAAAAGAAGGTCCGCTTAATGTAATCAAGGAACATACGAATGGAAATGGTGTTGATATTGCCATTGAAGCGGTAGGTCATGCACAAGAAATTGCGGGAAGAGCGAATCCCATTCAATCCTGCATTAGCGCTATTCGGGGAGCGGGGACAGTTTGTGTTTTAGGGCTAACAGCTGAATCGACGTCGCTTTTTATGCGGGATTTGATATGGAAAGAAGCCAAGATTATTACCTCAAGGGTAAGTCATGGTGAATATTCCGATGCTATAAAACACCTTGCAAATGGAGATCTGCATCCTGAGATTCTGATTTCAGCGATAATGGATGCAAAAGATATTCAAAAAGCCTTCGAATTATTGGAAATTAGCCCTGAGAAGCATTTAAAAATATTATTAAAGATTTGATGGTTTAAAATTAAACATGATTTTTTGGGTGAAATCTTAAATATATTGTGTAAAATGTTAATTTATTTTTTGAGCTGGATTAAATAAGAGATATTGGAGCATAAAATGAGTTTAGAATTAATAAAAGACTGCAAATATTCCTTAATAGTACCCACAAGCATGGGTATTAGAATTACACCGGTTAATGGTCAGCCGGTGCATTCAAGCGATACATTTAAAATGAATGCAACAAGTGCGGAAACGAATGTAGCAAGTGTTGCTTCTTTTTTAGGACTTCCGGTAAAGGTTTTAACGACGTTTGTGAAAGGAAGTCCCATAGCACAATTTATTAAGAGTAATTTAAAGTCAAGAAATATGGATTTTGAAGGCCCTGAAATTGAACAGGGAAATCCATGGGGATACAGACATCAAATTAATATTGCAGATAGTGGTTATGGTTCAAGAGGTCCCAGAGTACTAAATGATAGAGCAGGAGAAGTTGGCAGAATTTTAAATGTAAAAGATTTCGATTTAGAAAGAATTTTTGGCGAAGAAGGCGTTCAAATAGTGCATTTATCAGGATTAATAGCCGCTTTATCCAAAGAGACGACTCAGTTTTGTCTTGATATTGCAAAAGCTGCAAAAAAATATGGAACAAAGATCTCATTCGATCTTAATTATAGAGCATCTTTTTGGGTAAACAGAGAACAAGAATTACGGGAAAGTTTTACAGAGATTGCCGCCAATAGTGATATATTAGTCGGCAATGAAGAGGACTTTCAATTATGCCTCGGTATAAAAGGTCCTGAAGCAGGTGGAAAAAATATTGGCGAAAAAATAGATAATTTCAAAGAAATGATAGATAGAGTAAAAAAAGCTTTCCCTAAAACATTAGTCTTTGCAACAACATTACGGGAAGTTGTCAGTGCAAACAATCATTTATGGGGAGCTATAATGTCATATGCTGATGATTTCTATGTAATTAAACCAAGAGACATCTATGTGCTTGACAGAATTGGTGGCGGAGATGGTTTTGTAGGCGGCATGCTTTATGGAATACTTAAAAATTGGAAAGCTGAAAAATGGATTCATTTTGGCTGGGCCAGCGGTGCATTGGCGGCGACAATGTTATCAGATTATGGACAGCCTGCCGATGAAGAGCAAATTTGGAGTATTTGGGAAGGTAATGCAAGAGTAAAAAGATAAGTAATTTATAATGGTTTCATATTTTTAGTATGCCCGATTGAGATATATCGGTCGCGCATTTTTTTTTGTTTTTACACAAATTTACATACTTAATCTTCGGTGCCATAAGCAGCTATGATGTATCAGTTTCTTCATGCTTATCATTAATGAATAAACATATTTTTACTTTTTTTATGCAAGCCCTTTGTTATAAATATTTGTATTAATTATTATGCTAAGGTATATTAATAAAAAAAGTATTACAAATTGTATGAGAATATTATGCCTAAAGTAGTTAATACAAAGCGTTTAACCATTTCATTTCCGGCTTCGCTGGAGAGTGAGCTAAGTGAAATTCTTTCTGAACTGAAGATTAACCGTTCTGAATTTTTCAAAAGAGTATTTGATAACTATCTGATTAATTATCGGAAACAAAAATTAGCCAATATTGCTGAATTAATGAAAGATGAGTATAATAATACCGATTTAACTGACTTAATTTCTCTTGACGGCGAGGATTTTCAATGAAACAGGGAGAAATATGGCTTGTAAATCTAGATCCGGCAATTGGTTCGGAGATAAAGAAAAAGCGACCTTGTATTATTCTTAATGATGATGCAATCGGAATTTTGCCATTAAAAATAATTGCTCCGCTAACCGGTTTTAAAGATAAATTTAAAATAGTACCATGGATGGTTATTATTAAGTCTGATAATTTTAACAATATTAATAAGAATTCTGTGGTTGATTGTTTTCAGGTTCGTTCAGTTGCAGAACAACGCTTGATTGGGAAAATCGGATTCATTACGCACGAGCAATTAAAACGAATACAACAGGCTTTAAAGGTCGTTTTTAGCATAACATAAAATGTTTTATTTCATATTTAGGGTACTTCGTTAAATAATGTTTCTAAGTCTGTTGTTGGTGTTTCGTGGCAATTGGCAGAGTCAAGTCCAAAATCTTGTGTAAATTTATCATTACCATTCAAGTATTATTTAAAAAAAGAGAGTGTTTTTATTAAAACCGGCGTCGTTTATTATTCTTAATGATACCTTTTTCAGTATGAATATTACATTTTTCTGTAGGGCGATATTTGAGGTTAAAAATTTCCTCGTAGGTATCAGGACAATATTCGGTCGCCAGCTTTTTACTTTCCGTGCAGAGTTTGAAGTATTCTACACCTTCAGGCTTGACAAATGATCCATGAAAAAATTCGACGGAATCATAAACAGATGTCATAAAGTCACCCCAAAAAGGTAATGCCGCCACAGATCCGGTCAAACCCTGTCCTAAGTTAAGGCTGTAATCATCCAATCCAACCCAAACACCTGCCACAATATCCGGTGTAAACCCGATAAACCAGGCATTAGTATTGTCATTCGTTGTACCTGTTTTGCCGCCGGTGGGGATATCAAAATGATATTTAGTACGTACTCTGACACCGGTTCCGGCTTTAATAACACCTTGTAGCAAATCATTCATTATATAAGTAGTTTGCGGTGACAGTGCTTCTTTTCTTTCCTGGAATGCCTGATAAATAACATTTCCATTTTTATCTTCAATTTTAATAATTGAGATAGGCTTAACCAGAACCCCGTTATTCGCAAAGACGCCGTAAGCAGAAACTATTTCAAGAGGAATTACATCAGAGGAGCCAAGAGCCAATGATGAGTAAGCACGGATGGGTGTGGTAATACCCATACGACGGGCATATTGTTTAGCCGTTTGGGGTCCGATATCATTGATCAAGCGAACAGCAACAAGATTTATAGAACGTCGTAATGCATCTCTTAATGTCACTAATCCACCCACTTTACCGCTAAAGTTTTTCGGTGTCCAGCGTGTGCCGTCAGGGTCAATTTCTACTGTTGGTTGATTATAGTATTCATCACTTGGAGAATAGCCATTATCAATCGCAGCGGTATACAGAAAGGGTTTAAATGTTGAACCGGGTTGACGTCTTGCCAGGGTAGCCCGGTTATATTGCGATTTTTTATAATCACGACCACCAACCATTGCTAATATATGACCATTATGGGGATTAATAGCTACAAAGGCTAATTGAACTGTAGTTAAATCATTAAAGGCGGAATCCGACATGGATTTTCTATACTTGTTAAATTTTTTCTGGTTCCTTACCCGTTCTTGTATTGCGCTTATGTTTTTAGCAATAGATTTATCCATATATTCCTGAAAATTCAAATTCAGAGTAGTATAAACCCGAAGGCCGTCTTCATAAACATTAACACCCAGGGAATCCTGAAGTTTATTCAATTGTATACGAATATATTCAGTGAAATAAGGGGCTATAGTCATTTCATTCGGATTTTTTAATTGTAAACCGAGTGGCAAGGTCTTTAGACTGTCATAAGCAGATTTACTCAGTTTCTCATTATCAACCATCATATTCATAACCAGATTCCTTCTGCGTTGGGCCCGCTCAGGATGCCTTATTGGTGAATATCTCGTTGGTCCTTTTAACATTCCAATTAATAATGCTGATTCCTGTATATTCAATTCGCCTACAGCTTTATTGAAAAAACGGCGCGCTGCCGCTTGTATCCCATGTGAATGATGTCCAAAAGGATTTATATTGAGATACATTTCAATAATTTCATGTTTTGAATAAGTACGTTCAATCTGAATAGCTGTAAGCGCTTCTTTTAATTTTCTGGTTATTGTTTGTTCAGATCCGAAATATAAATTCCGGGAAAGCTGCATGGTTAACGTGCTGGCGCCCTGTTTAAAACCCATACTGGAAATATCAACAACAATGGCTCGTAATATTCCCATTGAATTAATTCCCCAATGGTTATAAAAATCGCGATCTTCAGCAGAAAGCAGTGCCTCTATTACTGATTGAGGTATTTTATCATAGGGTGTATAAGAGCGGTTGTAAGTAAAAAATGAGTGAATAAGTTCGCCCTCGGAAGAGTAGACTTTGGTTGCCATTTCCGGGTCAATTTTTTCGAGTTTAGTTAGGGATGGAAGTTCTTTACTAAGAATCGAGAGATAAATGGCAATAAATGTTGCAATGAGGACAATTAAGATGGAAATTGATAATATAAATTTATTAGATTTTTTTTTACCCGTAACTCTGTGATTAATAGCTGTATTTTTCTTTTTATTTACTACGGATATTATTTTAATATTTTTTTTTGTGCCGAATTTTTTTCTTCTCATAACGCCTAACTAAATTTATTATCTAAAGAATTTATGGAACTTATCAAATTAAGTACCGTAAAGCAAGTTGTATAAATGGGTAGATTAATTTTTTGTTATTTTTACAGATTAGATTTATATTACATAACTATTATGAAACGATTATTATCACTACTTGGAATTACAATATTTTCGATACTTATTCTATGCTGCTCTTCAGGCAAAAGGGTCTTGTTAACAGAAAGCCAAGACAAACTTTTGATTGTTAAAGCTCATGATTATTATCTTAAAGGGCTATTTCTGCAACAGGAAGAACGCTATAATGAAGCGCTTGTTCAATATTATCAAGCGTTATTATATGACTCAACATCCTCTAGTATCTACAATAGTGTAGCCGAAAATCATATGAAATTGGGACATTTTGATACGGCGTTATACTATTTAAATAAATCAACTAAAATCAAACCGGATGATGAAGAGACTTTACAACTTACAGCAGAATGTTTTATTAACTTAAATCAGGATGATAAGGCAATTGCAATATTAAAAGAACTGTTAGAAATAAATCCGTTCAATGAAGAAGCCAGAAATTTCATCCTTTATCTTTATCAAAAAAACAACAACGATATAGGTAAGGCTGAGCAATATGAAGAGTTGATCAGTCTTTATGGGCGCGACCCGGCCATGCTTGAAACGATGGCAAAAATATATCTAAAACATGATAATTTTGAGAGGGCTCTCCATTTTTATAGCGAAGTGCTTAAAGTTGATTCTACAAATGTACGCATTTTGTATTTAATGGGAATTATCAATGAGCAAAATTTAAAATATGATAAAGCAATAAAAAATTTTCAAGAAGTTTTAAAATATGATCCGGATAATACAGATGCTATTGAACATCTTGCCATGCTTTATCGCAGGAAGCAAAAATGGAATGATATAATTATTATTTACCAACCCATATTTAACAAAGATTCTACTGATATTGGCGCTCGAGTTGTTATGGCGGAAGCTTATTACTATTTGAAAAAATTAGGAAGAGCAAAACAATTACTGTTACCTGCCATGGAAAATAAAAATAGTCCCTGGGGAGCATACGATTTAATGGGTAGAATTGAGCTTGAATCAAAAAATTATCTCCAAGCATTGACCAATTTTAACAAGATCATCGAAAAAGATTCAACAAATCGGTTTGGTTGGCTTTTTCTGGGATTTACCTATACTGATATGGGTGAAATATCTCAAGCTGAAAAAAACTATAAACAGGCGGTAATAAAATTACCCAAAGACGCATCTTTATGGTCCTATTATGGATTAACTATGTATAGCCAAAAAAAATATAAAGAGGCTGTTCACCCTTTAAAAAAAGCTCTTGAGCTGGAACCTTTGAGTATGAATGCCTTAACAACATTACCGATTATTTATGAGAATTTAAAAATGTATAACCAATGTGATAGTCTATATGAAATTGCTATTAAACGATTCCCCGACAATGATTTGCTTCTAAATAATTACAGTTATAGCTTGTCAGAACGCAATATCCGTGTGGATGAAGCATTGGAGATGGCTAAAAAAGCAGTTAAAGGTCAGCCCCAAAATGCAGCTTTTCTTGACACTATCGGGTGGATTTACTTTAAATTGGGACAATATGAAGATGCTGAACTATATATAAAAAAATCAATAGAGATACAATCTAATTCACCGGTGGTATTAGAACATCTTGGTGATGTTTATTTAAAATTAAAGAATATAAAGCAAGCTCTTAACTATTGGATAGATGCTTTAAATATAACTCCTGAAAATAACAGTTTAATAGAGAAAGTTGAAAAATATAGATGAAATTATTTATTATTTTATTAATTACTATTGTAATGGTTTCCTGTTCCGAAAGAAAAATTTTAAAAACAGCTGATTTACAGAATGTAACCTATCGAGATTTGTTGGAAAATGTAATTGCCTGGCAGAAGGCGATAAAAACATTAGATGGTCACGCACAAATCACATTAGATAGTCCGGAATATTCAGGGAATTTTAGTGCGGATATTCTGCTAAGTGGAATAGACTCCTTGTTGATATCTGTTAAAGGTCCTTTTGGAATAAATGTTGGTAAGGTGTTCATTGGCGCTAAAAGGTTTATTTTTTATAATCAGGTGAATAATCAATTTCTTAAAGGATCAAAGGAAGACTTTAAAGGTCGTTACTTTTTGCAATTCCCACTGGAAATCACACAAATGAGGGATGTTTTTGTTGCTCAGGATCAATTTGATGTGTTAAAGAAAAAAGAATTTTCCATTCAAGATAAAAATTATTATCTTGAGGCAGTCAATGGAGAATTGGAATACCATATTTGGTTTGAACCGCAGAATTTGATGATCAAGAAAATAGAGTATATAGCAGATAGCCGGGTTATTTACTATAAAGAATATGACCAATTCGAGTCCTTTAACGGCATATTCTTTCCTAAATCAATAAATTTTGTACGACCTAATGAAAAAGAAGGTGTCGCTATTTATTTTAATGAGTTGAAAATAAATCAACCTGTAAATAATAATATTTTTAGAATAAAAGTAGCTAATGATGCTAAACAAATAGATCTATCATTTCAAAACATTAATTAGGGTAGGTAGGATGGATATCAGTATCGTTATTCCTTTATTGAATGAAGAAGACTCTCTCGAAGAACTTACTCGTCGTATTGACGAGGCTGTTAGAAAGATAAAAAAGGAATATGAAATTATTTATATTGATGACGGCAGTACCGACAATTCTTATAAAAAAATTGTCGAATTGAAAGAAAAATACCCAGAGATTATTGTTATTCGTTTCCGTCGTAATTTTGGTAAAAGTGCCGCTTTGAGCGCCGGATTCCAAAAAGCAAAAGGGGATATAATTATCACAATGGATGCAGATTTACAAGACGATCCTGCAGAAATCCCTAATTTATTAGAAAAAATTAATTCCGGCTGCGATCTTGTTTCCGGATGGAAAAAGAAGCGGTATGATCCTGTTAGCAAAACACTACCGTCAAAATTATTTAATTATACCACACGATTGTTAACCGGTATCAAGATACACGATTTTAACTGCGGTCTTAAAGCTTATCGAAAAGAAGTAATTAAAGAGCTTCCGGTTTATGGTGAATTGCACCGCTATCTACCCGTTCTGGCACACTGGCAGGGTTTTCTGGTCGATGAAATTGTTGTTAAACATCATAAGCGTAAACATGGAAAAACTAAGTTTGGCGCCCGCCGGTTATTTACAGGTTTTTTTGATTTGTTGACGGTTTTATTCATTACCCGTTATCACCAAAAACCGCTGCATTTATTTGGCTTACTTGGATTAATATCAATCAGCATTGGTTTTTTTATTGACCTCTATATGGCAATCCTATGGTTTCAGGGACATGGAATTGGACACCGCCCGTTATTGTTATTGGGAACTTTGTTAATAATTATCGGCGCTCAGTTTTTCTCTTTAGGGTTAATCGGAGAAATGTTAATCAGTTCTCGTACCAAACATTCAATTTATTATTCCGTTCGTGAAGAAGTAGAATAACTATTATACAACGTTTATATTGTGATAACCAATTAAATAATTTGAAAATATGAGCTCTTCAACTTCATCTGTATCGTCCTATAATTCAAAAAAACCTGAGAAAAAGGCCCCCAAATTTTCCATTATTATACCCTCATTTAACAGAGCGGATGAGTTGATGGAACTATTAAACTCACTGCAGGAATTGAGATTCCCTCCTGTACAGTTTGAAGTTATTGTTTCGGATGACGGTTCTGTTGATAATACAGAAGAACTAATTAAAGAAAAAATACCCCGCTCAAAATTTGAATTAATCTATATTACACAAAAAAATCAGGGACCCGGCGCTGCCCGAAATGCGGGAATGCAGAAAGCACGCGGTGATTTTTTTATCTTTGTCGATTCAGATGTGACTATGCCAACAATCTGGCTTACAAATATAGATAAAATGATATCCGAAGAAAATGCTGATGCTTTTGGCGGACCGGATACTTATCGCGATGATTTTCCGGCACTTCTGAAGGCTATTAATTATTCAATGACAAGTTTTATTACTACAGGCGGGCTGCGTGGGAAAAAAGGTAAAAAACTGGCAAAATTCTATCCCCGTTCTTTTAATATGGGATTAAGCCGTACATTATGGAAAAAAATAGGCGGATTTGGCGGATTACGCCATGGGCAGGATATTGAATTCAGTCATCGCATTATAAAAAGTGGAGCAAAAGTAGTTTTTGTCAGTGATGCGCCTGTCTACCATAAAAGACGTACTAATTTACGCCGTTTTTATCGTCAGGTATTTAATTGGGGAGTAGCGAGAATTAATCTTTATAAAATTGATGAGGCAATGCTTGAACCTTTACATGCTGCTCCTGCCGCTGTAACGCTGCTCGCTATAAGTGTTGTTGTACTTTCTTTTTTCTTTCAACCGTTTTACTATCTGTTGTCAGCAGGCATATTCCTCGCTGTTGCTGTAATGATTTTTTCCATGATTGATGCTTATAGAATGTACAATATTATTAAGCCATCTCTACTGCTTCCCTTAGTAATGCCGGCACAAATATTTGGATATGGCCTGGGATTTATCTATAATTTTATCCGCCGGGTTGTTTTAAATAAAGATGAAAAAATTGGATTTCGAAAAAGTTATTATAAATAGAGGTATCAATGGCTAAATCTCAGAAAAAAACACGTAAAAATCCTTCTGTTGATCTGAAAAAGACAGAGAATAAATCGCTATTTTTAATAAATGATCGTACTATGGATTATATATTAATGGCGATTACTGCTATCTTCCTAATTATTTTACTAAAACCAATGGTTATTGATGGCCTCTCTCCACAAGGTGTTGATGTGGTTGGCTCCAGGGGCAGAACTCATCAAGTAACTGAGTTTACTAAAAAGAGTAGCGATAGAGCCTTATGGAACCCATATGTTTTTAGTGGTATGCCTCTTTACCATAGACTTAGCGCTAATCTTTGGTCTCCGGATAAGATACTTAATATATTAGGGAGGTTATTTAATATCGTTTTTATCTACTATTTATTTGGTGCTCTTGGCATGTATTTAATTTTCCGTTATTTCAAAATGAAGCCATTTATTAGTTTCATGGGGATGATGATTTTCATACTAATGCCGCATTATAAATCGCTATATTTGGAAGGACACCTTGCAAAATTTTATGCTCTTATGATTTTACCATGGGTATTCTTAAGCTTTATCTATTTTCTCGAAAAACGAAATCTACTCTCTATTTCACTTTTTGCCCTTGCTTTTGGGATACAAATTCGTACACAGCATTATCAAATCGTGTTTTATACAGCTTTTCTTATATTTGCAATCGGGTTTTATCCAATATTAAAGGATATTCTGGATAAAAATTA
>JAUVIB010000337.1 GCA_030592985.1 Calditrichaceae bacterium
CCAGACAATAGCTTTAGCGCCGTAAGCCAGGGAGCTGTAAACCAGCCATCTATGCTCACCTTCGCTTGGTGGACGCCAATTTAATTGCGGCGCTGTTGGACTATCCGAACCAATTGCCTGAATGATATTGCAAAAAGGTATATCATAAATTCCCGCCCATTTCCTGATTATACCAAGATTATAAAAATAACCACCGCCGTCATATTCGTTAAAAAAGTGGTAATGATCATAGCTTAACAGTTCCGGTTTTACGATATCAATGAATTGCTCAATATGCTCATCGTAAGTAGGCGTACCCAGCTGCTCATCATTCGCATAGGTTGGAAACAGATTGATATAACTTAAACGTGCCGGATCTTTTTCCCTGAGATAGTTTACCATTTTGTTTAGATTTTCAAAAGCCTTGGCATTTGGTTCATCAGTAATATAATAGCCTAAAACGTTTTCTCTATCTTTAAAGAGTTCAATCATATCGTCTAATTTAGCCAGGTCTTCATCTGTAAGAGCCGGCGGCAGAGTGTTGTCAGGCGCTCTGAGATAGGTATGCTCTCCAATTATACTGCCTGCACGCAGTTGGTACTGCATTTCATACGATTCCGGCAAAACGGTCGACCCATCATCCGGTGTCAACGATAGAACCATATCAAAATTAGCATTGGCATAATAATCATATGCCTCTGTGGTCTGTGATGGCGGTGACCAGGCGCTCAGGAAAAATTCATTCTGCTGCCAATATTGATCCGTAAAATTAAATTCTACATCAATATCTACGGTATCTTGTTCTGAATACAATGTTAATTTAACCAAATCAAGCTCTACACTGTTATTACGGAGTTCTAAACGTATTGTATCTGTTTCTTCGGGAAGAAGAATCCCATGATCATACTGCAATTCTCCGGATACTAATTCTATTCCATCAGTTAGACTCAGAGAAGAGGTCATCGCTCCTGCCTGGTCCCCTGAGTTTTTAACAATTCCCATTACCGGAATAATTTCCCCGGATTTCATAACGGTTCTTAAAGGTTTCAAAGCGATTATTTCAGGTTTTATACCAATACTAACGATGCGTATATAATCAATTTTAACAACATTTCCAGCAAAGCTTAAAGGTCCGGTTATTTGTATTTTGGCAAGACTAAGAATATCGCCTTTCCAGTCAGGGTTAGAGTAAACCGGAATTCTGTACTCGTGGAAAAGTGAATCCCCGATTAAATCATGTGTAAATGGAATAAAAATCACACTGCTATCACTTTTTTGCCAATTAATCCGTACGGAAGTAGCTTCATTGGCCTGCATTCGTATATAAATATATCCATATTCTTCAGCAGAAATATTAAATTTAGTACTGCTTATAATCGTAGGAAATGAATTGGCTGCATTTATTACTAACATACTATCAGCCACATTAATCTCTGAAACACCAAAAGACTTATCCCATCCTTCAAGATCATTATCAGTATTAAATTCCCAGCTTACAGCAATATTTTCAGCATATAAACTAAAACCGACCAATAAAAAAATGACCATAAAAAAATAACGTTTCATTGTACAAACTCCTTTTTGTTATAACTACATTAAAGTTTAATTATCTTATTAATAACATTTTTTTCGTTTGAGAAAATTCATCGCTGATCAGTCGATAAAAATAAATGCCGGAGGAAAATCCGGATGCATTAAATTTAATTGAATATCGACCTGGCTTTTGTTGGCTGTTTACCAACGTTTTAACTTCTCTTCCCAATGCATCATATATAATTAATTTAACATAAGATTCATTTGCTATTTCATAATTTATCTGAGATGCAGGATTAAAAGGATTAGGATAGTTTTGCATTAAATTATATTTATACGGCATTAAATCCTTTTCACTCTGAATACCCACCGTCAGATTTCCGATAGCAAACAATTTACCACCTCCCGGACGAAGTGTTACCTCGAATTCTGAATAATCACCATTGTTACTGTAATTAACATATACCCATTTGGATGAATCAACATCGAAATATTTAAGATCATCAACCAATCCATTTAATGTAATTATGGCAGTTATCTGTCCACTATATTTTTTATTCATCAGCATAAAATAATCGTTAGTATCACTATCTTTAAAATATCCAACCACAAGATCAGCTTCATCTGATACTGATTTTACAATTCCATCAGATGGAAGCGGCTTGGTCGCATGAGCGGGTTTTGTTTGATAGACTTCCGTTGTTGTTAAATGCAGCATTATCTGTTTCAAAGAATCTATTTCGGCATTAATATTTTGAATTGAAGGATAAATTATATCTCTGTCAGGATTACCGGTTAGCCCCCAATCCAAATGCCAGTGGAACCAAATCAAGGCATGTACGCCATAAGCAAGTGATGAATAAACAAGGAATCTGTGTTCAGCTTCATTTGGAGTTCTCCAGTCCAGGTCCTCTTCTACTGTACCGTTTGTGCCGATTGCCTGAATAATGTTACAAAAGGGGATATCATATTTTAAGGCTAAACGTCTGATTGTTTCTAAATTTCCAAAATACGATCCGCCGTCACGGTCATTAAAAAAATGATAGCGGTCATAACTTAGCAGCTCCAATTTTGCCGTCTGTAATAAGGCATCAATATATTCTTCATATCCATTGCCGCTTGGCCAAATATTAACAAAGCTAAGCCGTGTGGGATCTTTTTCCCGAAGCCGGCCCACAACCTTTCCAATATTGGGAAAAGCCGGCTCATACGGCTCATCACAGATATGATAGCCAAGCAAATTCGGATCATCTATGTATTTATCCACAACAACATCTAGTTTTTGCAGCATCTCTTCCGTAACATCCGGCGGTGTTTTCTCATCAGGAGCGCGTAAATAATCCCCCCCGATAATATTCGTTATCAGAAGAAAATATTTTAAATCATGTTGTTGAACTTTTTGCATTAAAGCATTTTCATCCCGTACCCAAAACATGTTATCAAAATTGGCATTTTTATAGTATGTAAACACAGTATCTTCATAAGGCTGACCATACCAGGCATAGGGCGGTGACCAGGCGCTGAGTAAAAATTCATCTTGGCGCCAGTACTGATCTGTAAAATTCAATTGTTCTTCAATTGTAGCCGTATCTTTTTCCGAATATAACACAAGGTTTATGGTATCCAACTCAACACTATTATTACGAATTTCCCAATGAAGAGTATTAGTATCTCCGGGTAGAAGAAGACCATGATCATTCTGTAAGAAACCGGATATTAATTCAATCCCATCTGGCAGAATAAGATTTGAACTCATTTCCCCTGTCTTGTCCCCTGTATTTTCAATAATAGCCGTCAAGGGAATAACATGCCCACTCTTCAAAATAGTCCTAATAGGAACGAGCTTTACGATTTCCGGCTTTACTCCCACACCAACGATGCGTATATAGTCGATTTTAACAGTTTTTCCCGCAAAAGTAAGGGGACCGCCTATCTGTATTTTGGCCAGACTTATAATCTCACCGCTCCATTCCGGGTCGGAAAAAATCGGAATTCTGTATTCATGGAAAAGCGAATCCCCGATTAAATCATGGGAAAACGGAATAAAAACCACACTGCTATCACTCTTTTGCCAATATATTCGTATTTCAGTAGCTTCGATGGCCTGCATTCTTACATAAATGTAGCCATAATCCTCTGACGTGATATTAATTTCTTCTGAACCTATAATAGTTGGAAAAGGATTAGCTGTATTTATCACCAGCATTCCTTCTTCAACAGTCATTTCTGATACACCAAACGATTTAGTCCAGCCTTCACTATCACCATCCGTATTAAATTCCCAGCTTACAGCAACTTCTTCAGCAAATAGTATAGTACCTGCAAGCAAAAAAATGATTATAAAAAAATATCGCCTTACCATGTAATTCCTTTCAATTGGTATGAACCCAATCTTAAATCAGATAAACTCAATAAGCAGGATTGTCCATATTAGTTTCTTTTCTATTTGACATCTTTAATTAATATTAACCTTTTTAAACACCTTAATTTGGACCGGTCCTAACAGTCCAGATGCATGGAGCGCTTTATAACCAAACTCTTGAGGTAAGCGTCCATTTTTGGGTGCTTCTCCATAATATGGAACCAGTTCTTCAGGAACAGGAAGCGTTTTTTTCATTGCTGAAATTTGATTAATCAATGTATTAGTAACATCAACCTGTAAAAGATTGCTCCCTTTTTTAATCAATTTACTAATATCCAATTCCTGGTTGCGCATCCAGATAATACCGGCTTTTTTTCCGTTCAAGGTTACATCTGCCACCGTTCCAACTTTACCGAGATCGAGCTTTAACACTAAATCATCTTTTATATAACAACCCTCTAATTCAAAATCGATTTCATACTTCCCTGTTCCGCTAAAATGACGCGTTAAAGAGTCATCTGTCCATGAATATAAATATTGAATGTCCATAGGAGAGCGTGTACCCAGGGTTAAACGCCAATCACCGGAAATATGTAAAGGGGCCGGTACTTCTTTTA
>JAUVIB010000111.1 GCA_030592985.1 Calditrichaceae bacterium
CATAAATGCTAACAATGTACTGCAGGGGAACGCAAACGATACGATGATTTTGACATTGGTCTAATCCGAGATATTGCAAAGAGTTACGAAGTGAAAAACCGCTATGGTTTGCGTCCCCTGAGTACTGAGTTATCGTGAGAAATTTTAATATCTGATTTGGTTTTGGCTTATAATTCATCATTTTTCTGTTTCCTAAGATATTTGAAAATTAAATCTTTATCCACAGCATTCGCCGTTGTTCCATAACAATTTGACAATAAGGTATATATTTGGTATAATATCCATACTATGAACTTTAAATTTGATAGGAATAAAAGTAAATCCAACAAGAAAAAACATGGTATTGATTTTATCGAGGCTCAGGAATTGTGGGATGATCCGGACTTAATTGAAATTCCGACAAAAAACATTGATGAACTTAGATTTATTATTATTGGAAAAATAAAAGAAAAACATTGGTCTGGTATAATTACTTATCATGAGTCCAATATACGGATTATATCTGTAAGACGCTCCAGGATAGAGGAGGTAAAAATATATGAAAGCTAAAGATTTAGATAGAATGTTTGATGATGGCAAAGATATTACTAAATATCTTGATGTTTCCAAAGCGAGAAGGCCCGAACAAGAACAAAAGCGGGTTAATGTTGACTTTCCTATTTGGATGATTCATTCATTAGATAAAGAAGCTCGTCGTCTGGGAGTTCCCAGGCAATCCATTATTAAAGTATGGATTGCAGAGCGATTGGGAATATAGCCATCCAATTTATAATATTTTTGAAAATTTTGGCAAAAGTATTTAAATATTTGTTCTTGGTGATAATACATCTCCAAGATTACAGAAGCGAGAATTCAATATCATTATGGGGATATTTCTGAGTAGTATTTGCCCTTTTTCGGCATAACGAAAAAAAACGGCAATAAATAAGAACCCGGTTTTTATCTCTAATCTATACAAGTATAAAATATCATCCGCTATATATCAACAGCCACTGTCAAAACAATCAAACTATTTATCACGGACGCCAGGCGGCTAAATCGGTTAATACTTATCTTTATAAATATGAAACATCGAAAAAGTAGAAATCAGCTGAATTTCTCGGAACATAAAAAGTCCCTTCTAAATAAAATAATACATCTTTTCCATAACAGCGCTTTTAAAGTAAGTCAATTTTTTATAGATCAACATTTTTCTTGAAATAGTGAAATACTTTACATATATTGCAGGAGGTGAGTTTATCTATAGACTGGTATTGAACCACTAATTTTAAAAAAACTTGTCACAATATTAGGAATGATTCCATTCATTAAAATGTTAGCTGCCATAGCAGTTAACATTTAAAATTCTAGCGTATCCTAAAAACTATAAGTACCCGTTAAATAAACCTGATCATTCTTTTCAAAGCGGCCGAAAATGGATTCCTCTTCACCGTAATATAATATCACTCCAAATTCAACTTCAAAAGCATCTGCAGGAGATAAAGTGAGTTGGGGCTGAAACATAAGGCCGTTATCTTTGATATCGTAAATACCGAATACTTCAACACTGTGCTCTTCAATTTCCCCAAAACTTTTTTCGAGTCTAAAAGTGGCGGCTTGCTGTAGCGGTATTCCAATTCCTAATTTACTGATAATTTCTTCGTCAGATTTTTCTTTATTTACTTCCTGGAAGTATTGCAAATTAATTTTGATACCATTTTCAAAAGTATAATCTGCTCCAATTACATATTGCAAATACGGATTTTTAACTAATGGATCATCATTCTTTTCAGTAATAAAATAAGCTGCCTCAGTCCACAATCCAAAAGATGAAACACTTCCTGCGAAATCAGCGCCAACCATTTTCGTGCGAAAATTTTTTAATTTATCTAATTGCATCTGTTGTGAAACAGGATTAAACGTTAAAACCGGCGTAGCGATATTATCCCAACCATCAAAATAGCTGATCGAAAGATCAAAAAGGGATATTGTGCGAGATACTTTAAAAGCCCATTCCGTATCCTTAATTCTGTTCTGCGGGTATTCAGGTTCAGGTAATTCTTCAAGTCCCGGAACAGTAAAAAATGCCCAACGTGAATCCAGTGGTGGAAATTTCATATCCTCATATTCTATTTTCCAAATAGCCTCAAGATTAAAATCAAGAAACCTCCAATCCGTTTTTAAATCCACAAGACCAATTTTACGAATACTTTTTAATTCAGACAAATTAGTTAAATCTTGCGGATTCAGTATGTCGGTCGGATTTAATTCATCGGCTTTACCCCAGGCAATCACCTGTCTGCCGAATCGGACATCTACAAAATCAGTATAATAATCTATAAAAGCCTCCTGAAGGTTCCACTTTCTCTGTCTGGATATTGCTTCATAAATAGTATAACTTTTTACTTTAAACGATGTGTTATCGCTAATCGTGGAAAGAAGCTCCAGTTTTAACCTGGTTTCAACAATATCTAGCTCAGCAGGCGATTGAGTAAATACTTTTACCCACTCTCTGAGACTTCCCCTGAGTTGGTATGTTTGGGCATCGGTATCCCTCAAAAAAACAAATAATATGATCTGCATTAGCGAGAACAAAAATAACCGTCTCATAAAACACCTTTTCTTTCTATTAGTGAATTCTGGTCATATAATTACTTTTGAATACTTTTTCTTCCAACCCGGTGTCAACTTTAATGTCTTCTAAAACCAATTCCGTCTTATGTTTCGATTTTAAGTTTTCCATGATGATCAGGCCGGCCACCCAGTATTTTTCTACCTTTGTCGCCACAAGAGTTTTAATTTTTTTTAGATTACCTTTCTTGTCGTAAAATTCTTCTTTTAAATCGAGATAGCCATCTATCCAAATCCAGGAAATAATTTTAGAATAATCGGTGGCAACATCTTCACCAGGTATGCTTTCGATGACCCAACAAGATTTGCCGTTTATTTCTTCTTCTTTTATTAATTTATAATTGTAGTCAGTTAGCTTACGATCACCCATATCCTCAAAAGTGAAATCAGATCCCATAAAGTTGCCTTTCTTGGCATGAGAGGCAATTCGTCGCACCTTTCCAAACGCGGGAAGATAAATCCACATGTCGTCATCCCGGTCATCGTAAGACAAGCGAAGAAAGCTGCTGCCCTTGACATCCGCCGGTTTAAGAAACCACATAATTTGTTTGTCATCGCTCATGCGGTATGTTTTTAAGAGCCTTGTTCTTACCTTGCCTTTTTTATCGATCAGATTCATGGTCATTTGGCTGGTCATATCTACAGGAACAGTTCGGTTATCCCAATGCTCCATAATTTGATACGCAGTTAATTTTTCTTGTGCTCTGATATTATTGAAAAATAGAATAACAGCAAAAGCAGCTAATCCCATTACTAAGACATTGATTTTTTTCATAGTATAATCTCCTTATTTTGATTTTATAAAAGTTAACGATGCTGCTAAAATTGTTAATGTCCCCAATGCGCATATAATCATCGTTAAGGCAATTAATAGTCCCATATAACGCAGTGGCAGTAAATTAGAAAAAACCAATACTAAAAAACCAAATCCGGTGGCAGTGGCATTGAACAATATCGGTTGACCAACCGTGCGGATGGTATTCAATATAGCTGTGCTTGATTCATTTATTTTTCTCTCAATTTGAAATCTGGAAAGAAAATGGAAGGAAAAGTCGACCCCGATCCCGATAACAATACTGGTTATCATGGCGGTTGGTATGCTCAGGTCAATACCTGCAAATCCCATTAAACCTAAATTGAAAATAATGGTCACTGCAATCGGTATGATTGCCAGAACCCCTATCTTCCACGAGCGGTACGTTAACCAGGCCATCAAAAAGACAATTACCAGGGCAAAAATCAATGCTCTGCCAACAGACTCAATGACTAACTCAACCAATTCTTTTAGAAATAATGAATAGCCGGTGAACTTGATTTCCATGTTATTATCAAACTTCGTATTACAATACTGCTCCACTGCATTGGCGATTTCTGAAATACGTTTGGTACTTGCCGATTTCATCATTGCGATGACCTGGCTATTTTCGAAACTGTTATCAACAAATTGTTCGAAATCTTCCGGGCTGCCGGACATATTATAAAGTAAAATCGCCTGAGACACAGCTTCCTTGCTTTCAGGAATTCTTTCAAACTGTGGATTATCCGCATGCAGCACACGGTTAAGTCTTTTAACAATCGTCGCCAACGAGATAGTAGAACCGGTCTCCGGAAATTGTTCAAGGCGTTGCTGCACGCTGTCCATGGCCGACAACACTTCCGCACTTTCAATGTCTGCGTTGAATAGTATGTTCATGTTTACGGAACCGCTGAGATGCTGGTTAATTTTTTCATCGGCTTGCCGCAAATCGCTGGATTCCGGAAAGTAGGTAATCGCGTTCATTTCCAGGTTGATCTGCGGTATTCCAAAGGCGAAAATAATAATGAGCACAATACCCAGCGCGAGAACAACATAACGAAATCTCAGGACAATATTAGCAACGCTGGTTAGCAGGCGATCTAATAGAGCGGGTTGTTTCTGGGCCTTCTTTTTTTTGGGAACCGGCATAAGCAGCAAAATTGCTGGAATCATGGTCATCGAAAAACACATTACCATAAATACTCCAAACGCAATTATAATTGCAAAATTAAAATAAACCGGTAAGGGAGAAGTTGCCAGCGAAAGAAATCCAGCCAAAGTTGTCAAACCCGCCATTAAGACCGGCGTACCCACTTTGCGGATTGCCAGAGTAAGCGCTTCTCTTTTATCCATGGTGTTGGTCAGTTCTTCATAATAAGCGGCGACTACATGAATTCCATAAGCAACACCCACCGCGACAAGCATCACCGGCATCACATTGTTGACCATCATAAAAGGCTTATCAAGATGCCCCATTAAACCAATCATGGAAACAACCCCCATCATTGTTGCCAGCAGGGGTAGAAAAACACCTGACAACGTCCGGAAGCTTAAATATAAAAGAATAAGGGCAACAATCAGTACAAAAGGCATCAATCTGCGCATATCTGATTTCATATTTTTTGTTGATTCCGCTTGTACCACCGGCGTCCCGCATAAGTATATTTTCTCCGGTACTTCCAATCTACCGGTTAGTTGACGGACTCCTTCGTAGATAACCATCGTTTCTGAATTTTCATCCATTACAGCAAGAATTGTAGCATACTTGCCATCCTGAGAAACTAGATTACCCACGTATAGAGAATCATCGAAAAAGGTTTTCTCCAGTTTTTTGATAGCGTCCTCGGTTTGGGGAACTTCTTCCAAAAACGGGGTAACTTCCATGCCCCATTCTTCGCCTTTAATCTGCTTAGCAGTGGCAAGACTGGTAACGCGTATAACGCCGGGTATGGCGTCCAGCGAATCTGTTATTTCGATGATCTTTGCCAGCGTTCCCTTATTAAAAATGGTTTGCTCTTCGTTACTGATAGTCACCAGTAAAACGTCAGAACCACCGAAAATATCTTCCAACTCATTAAGTGCCAGTCTGGCCGGCAAATCTTTTGGCAGCATGTTTTTGACATCATCATCGATGCGGATATTTGGTATCCCCAAAGCCAGCAGAATAGTAATGATAAAGGAACAGATGATGACTGTTTTTGGATAGGTTAGAACGTATTTGGCTATTTTTTCGTTCATGATTTTATCTCCTTTAAATTAAGTATCCTTAAAAAATCTATGTTCTCAAACGAGTATGTTCACATCATAAAACTTTGCTCAATTAAAATTCAATTTGGTATATTTCTTATTCTAATTTTTCTCCTGTGAGATGAGTTACAATTTTGCGGGCTAATGGAACTATTAAAACTGCCGTCGGGAATCCTGCAAGCAAGCCAACAAGCCAACTGCCAAGCCAGGCAAAAAGGAATAGGTTGGTAAACCCTATATTAATCGCTGTCATGACAAAAGACATAACAAAGCTCATCCCAAGAGCAACGATCAAACTCATGAATACCCCAGCAAATTTTGGATTAATTTTCATAGATTAGTATCCTCTTTAAATCATTAATAGATATGGTATTTTAAATTTTTACTCTGGTCTATTAACCAGGCCATAAAGTATTAAATCCACCAAACTTTCCTGTCGTTCATTTAGAAATACATCTTCATCTTCCAAATCAAGTCCGAGCATGATTTCCATGATAGGTTTTCCAATGAAATAAATCATAGTTACGCCTATAATGCTAATTATTGTTTGCTTAGCGTCGATATTCCGGAATGCTTTTTTTGAGATGTTTTCTACAAAGAAATCCATGAGTTTTTCCGGGCGGATAAAATCATGTTCAGCTTTGAGAAGTCTAATTACATATTGTAAATCCTCCGGCTCATTAGCCAGAGCGCTTTTGATAATTCTGGTGTAATAAGGATTTTCTGAGAAAGATTTGGAAAATGCTCTTATAATTATTTCAATTTTCTTGATAGGATCTTCTTTTTTAGACTGGGCCTTTTCAATTTCACTGAATGTATATTTAAACTGTTCATAATAGATTTTCCTGAGAACTTCGCGGAAAAGATTTTCCTTGCTGGTATAATAATAATAAACCACGGATTTATTAACACCGGCTTTTTTAGCAATCTCTTCCATACGCGCCCCGTGTTTACCTTTATTGGAAAAAATTTCTATGGCCGCTGAAATCGTCTTATCTTTGCTATTCATTTTACACCTTTAATAATTATCCAGTTATATTGAATTAATCCAACTTTTTAGTTTGACTATAACGTTTAACTATTTCGTTGAGTATAATTATTTTTTTAACACATGTCAAGAATTTTCTTAAAAAATTGCAAAGTAATTGCTATTATTGGAAGAAATTATTGGTGCTATTTTAGAAATTTGTTTATTATAAAGACGGCTTTTCTTAATATAAAAAATACTGGTTTAGTCAATTTGGCAGCTAACATCTTAAGGAATGAAATCGAGCACAACAAGGTTGAATCTTAGTAAATTAAACTTTTACACGAGCCTCGTTTTCATTCCGGTATTGAACAATCCCAGCGTTAGATTGCCTATTTATCTTTTTGATAGAGAAGATATTGACAAAGTTCTTCGTTTGATATTAAATCAGGTGAGTCGCTTAAATATTGGGCAAGTTTAGATACAGAATAAACATAACTTTCCTGTGTGCGTTTTGAATAGCCGGCAAGCTTTAAATCTTCGATGAATATTTGACATAACTGTGTCACGATAGACATCCGTTTTTGATTAGTGAGATAGTTAATTATGGAGGTCTATTTTACGAAATATTAGAGAAAATGATATTTCCCAATGAAAATCGAGGTTAGTTCAACCTGGGTATGCAACGGAACGCAAACGCGTTCCGTTGCATGCTTCAGCAGTATCGGTATTAATAAAATTTTGGGGTTTAAGGGTATAGCCCTTCAGTTTTCTTAATTTAAAATTTGTATTTTGGTAGATGACGTACTATATTAAGAATAAATGACGTATTGAGGTGTATATGCAAACCAAATTAACTCTTCGATTAGAAGATGAATTAATAGAAAAAGCTAAGATTCTTGCAAGACAACGTGGAAAGTCTGTATCAAAATTAGTTTCAGAATATTTCAAATTTATTACTTCTAAGGAACTCAAATCTGAAGAAGATTTACCACCAGTCGTAAAATCACTTTATGGTTCACTAGCAAATTCAAAGTCTAAAGAATCTGATTATAAAAAGTACCTGGAAGGCAAATATCTTTGAAAATACTATTTGATACGAATGTTATTTTAGATATGATGTTACTACGAGAGCCCTTTTTAAAATCATCAGCATTACTTCTCGCTGAAGTTGAGAGAAAACATATTGATGGATTTGTTTGTTCCACCACAATCACGACGATTCATTACTTAGTCGAAAAAACAAAGGGCCGAAAGGTTGCTCTTTCCCAAATTGAAAATCTTCTAAAAATATTTCAGGTTACTGTAGTTGATAAATCTTGTTTGGAATCCGCTTTAAACTCAAAAATAACAGATTTTGAAGATGCCGTGTTGAATGAGTCCGCTTTTCGTGAACGAGTAGATGGAATAGTAACTCGTAATGGAAAAGATTTTAAGTATTCTAAATTAATAATTTATAATCCGGAAGAATTGTTACAAGTACTTAAATCATAATTTATTTCGACCCATAATAAAATAACGTATAGAAATGTTGCGATGGTTGGGCTAAAGTCGTAAAACTGAACAAATTGAGCTCCCATAGGGATAAACAGCGCTTCCGTGATATTCGACATATTTGTGTTGTCCCAAAGGGATTCCCATGGAAAACTCTGGTCGCCCAACGCGAATCGAGTTTTCTAAAAATCAGAATGTAGAATTAAATTGTTACCTAAATTGATCGATTCTTGTTATAACGTGTATTTTCAATAAATTAGCGAAATCAATTAGGTGAAAAGAAAATCTAATGGTGGCTGAGCTTGCTATGCCAGACTCAGTATGGTCGAAGCCCCGTCAATTCGACAGGCTCACTGCAAGCGCCCCTTCGACAAACACTACGACAAACACTTCGGCAACACTTCGGCAAGCTCAGTGCAGGTCTCAGTACAAGTCTCAGGGAACTTATTCAACGATAAGTCTTTTATATAATCACCAAACAATCGCACAATTCAGGTATTAAATATAATGAATAATTTCGGGATGAGCCTTGCGGAATTCCTTCGATTAAATCTTTATCCACAACATTCGCCGTTGTTCCAAAACAATTTGACAATATGGTATATATTTGGTATAATATCCATACTATGAACTTTAAATTTGATAAGAATAAAAGTAAATCCAACAAGAAAAAACATA
>JAUVIB010000438.1 GCA_030592985.1 Calditrichaceae bacterium
CCGTTTCAAGTTTATAATTTAAGAAATAAACCTTTAACAATTTCTAAACTGATTTTCGAAAATGGAAACACTTTCTCTTCTCCTGCTGCTCTCCCCATTGATATTCCCGGGTTCTCTGTTTATGAGATTCCCCTGTTTTTTAAACCGGAGGCAGAAGGTATTGATTCCACAGTTTTTACAATCCATTTTGCAGATTCTGTATATACAGAATCGATACAAATTAAATTGGAAGGGGAAGGGGGAAGTGAGGATGCAAGTAGCAAATATCGGCGGCTGGGAATTTTGGACGCCGGTTTAGTTAGAACTAACTTTATAAATTGGGGTGAAATCGCCCACTGGCCGGATGCGCCATCCGGCGAATGGCCTAAAGGGAGCGGTCATCAATATTCAGATGGAACGGCGTTTGTTATTCAGGCCGAAACGCAGGATATATCCGGGAATACTATTCATCCCATGGAAACGCAGTACCGGGAATTTGTTGACAGGGGACCAAGCGATGAACTCTGGGGGTTGCTGCCGCTTCCGGGTTATTTTAGTCCTTTTTCCGATATGCCTGCAATAAGTACACAACCTGTAAGTTGGCCGGACCAATGGCCAAATAAGCCGCCGGAATGGGACGGTTATTGGAATGGTTTCTATGGACGCGGGGTCACAGTTGCCGATCAGGAAACCTATTTCGTTATGGATGATTCTCAGGATCAGGAATGGCCGTTTTATCCGCTGGCTTCTGATTCTTCCCGGGGGGGATTAGGCCTTGTGATTGAAGGAAGAGGGTATGCCTGGGCCGATTCTCTGTTAGAAGATATGTTGGTCTGGCATTATACAATTAAAAATATATCTGATTATGACTATCATAAGGTAGTGCTGGGTTTATATATTGACGCCGGCATTGGCGGTACGGCAGATCAGACTGACGACTCAGGCGTTTATCTTGCTGAGCAAAAAATGGTTTATTTCCGGGATGGTGACGGCTTTGGCAGCCCCGGAAACTGGTATCCGGTGGGTGTGTTAGGATTTAAATATTTGGAAATGCCCGGAAATCCTTACGATGGAATTGATAATGATGGAGACGGGCTGACCGATGAATCAAGAGATAACGGCATTGATGATGATGGCGATTGGGATCCCTTAACAGATGATGTGGGAATGGATGGCCTTCCGGGAACAGGTGATTCCGGTGAAGGCGATGGTATTCTCACTTTAGGCGAACCCAATTTTGACAAAACCGATCCTGATGAATCTGATGATTTGACAATAAACACCGTCAAATTTTTTCCGATTCATGCTTATGAACTATGGGACGAAGAAGAAAACTGGCAACTGTTTAACAGCGGTGTAATCGATTCCGATATAATTGTGACAAATTTAGGTAGTTTTATTATCTCAGAACAATTTCCCCTGTACAGTGGGGAAACTACTTACTTTTCTTTTGCTATGATATTTGGAGAAAATCTCAATGATTTAATTATTAATGCGGGTAATATTATTACAACGATTCCCCAAAACGGTAATAAGGTTAATCTCCCGAAAACGGCTTATTTATTTCAAAATTACCCAAATCCGTTCAATCCGGCCACATCCATCAAGTTTTCTTTGCCGAAGGCCGGTTACGTAACTTTAAAGATATACAATATTCTCGGAGAAGCAGTAGAAACTTTAGTATCTAAAAAATTAAGCGCGGGAACACACCAATACAGTTGGAATGCTCAAAATCTGGCCAGTGGTTTGTATTTTTATCGGTTAGAGGCGAGTAATTTTGTGGAAACTAAAAAGCTTATATTGCTAAAATAAAATCATATGAAGAAAAAAATATTAATATCAATATTATCCCTTTTATTTTTATTAGCCTGCTCAGGGGAAAAAAGCGCATCCGAGAAGTCCATCGGTGCAGTAAAACGCCTTACTTATTGGTGCGCACCCAATCCGCGGGAAATCGGATTGGCTAAAGAGTTGGTGGAAAAGTGGAATGCCGGACATCCGGGCGTTCTTGTACATTTACAGCCTATTCCCGCCAGTCAGTCTTCTGAAGAAGTTTTGTTGGCAGCCATAGCGGGGGAAACAACGCCTGACATCTGTTCAAATATGTGGCCCGGGGCAATGGATGATTTTGTGATTTCCGGCGGGCTGGTACGCTTAGATACCCTGCCTGATTTTTGGCGGATAATGAACGAGCGCATACCGGAAGATTTGCTGCATTCTTTTAAAGCCCCGGATGGCAAATATTACCAGGTCCCCTGGAAGACCAACCCCATTATGATGGTTTATAATAAAGGGATTTTCAAAGAAACCGGCGTCGAAGCCCCATTGCCTACTTATTCAGATTATTTAAAGGCGGCGAAAAAAATCGTAACAGATAAAGATGGCGACGGTATCATGGAACGCTGGATGCTCTACAGAAATGTCAAGTCGCTTTGGTGGCAGCGTTTGTTCGACTATTTTCCGCTATACATTGGCGCTTCCGGCGGTTCAACTCTATTCGATGGTGGCAACATCGCCTTTAACAATAAGGCGTCGGTGGAGGTGTTTAGATTCCTGAGGGAACTCTATGAAAAAGGATATTGCCCTTTGACCGAGTTTCAGGGCGATCAATTTTTAAACGGAAGGCTGGCCACACAAATTACCGGCCCCTGGATGATTTCATATATAGAAAAATTTAAAAGCCCCGGATTTGAAATTGGAGTTATGCCTTTACCTGTGCCGGATGATTATAAAGGGCGGCGTTACGCTTACGGTGATCATAAAAATATTTCCATATTCAGCACCACAAAGCACCCTAAAGAAGCCTGGGAATTTACCAAAACATTAATTTCCGCTTATGCCGATTTAAGGCTTTTGGAACGTTGTACCCAGATTCCTATCCGTAAAACATTAACAACCGATTCACTTTACCGGGAATATTTTAATGAAAATCCGATGTTATTGGAATTTGCCGAACAGGCACCCTATACGCGCGGCGTGGACGGCGTATCGGATCTTAAAGAAATTTTAGACGGCATTTCACAGGAATATGAATCTTGTGTTTTGTATAGAAAAATAAGTCCTGAACAGGCGATTGAAAACGCAGAAAAAAGAGCTAAAGTTATCATAGAATGGAACCGTTCACGATGAGAACGATCATTAAAAAAATAAGACAAAGCGATAAAATAGGTTACCTTATGAGTTTACCATATCTTATCAGCTTTTCGCTTTTTGTGGCTTTTCCGCTGGTGTTTTCTTTTATACTGATATTTCATAAATGGAATATTATTACCCCTATGGAATGGGTGGGCATGCGCAATTTTGTACGCTTGTTTCAGGATGTGCAGTTTTTTAAGGCGATTGGTAACACCCTTGTTTTTCTGGCAATTCATATC
>JAUVIB010000147.1 GCA_030592985.1 Calditrichaceae bacterium
AATTTAACAACTTTGCTGATTCAGCTGGTTTGTAGTTTCCGTTGTTTTCAATGAGATCATCCATTGCAAAACTCACTGTAAAATATGGAGTAGATTCTGTTTTTGAGTTTTGACGATTTAAACCATTTGCTTGTAAAAACAGATTGTGAGATGGCATTCCGTTCTCGTCTAAATAAAGTGATTGAATCACAGCAATTGGATTTTTTGTGAATGTTTTTGATTCATGTAATTTTGTGTCAGCTAAATTTACTTGTGCAATTGAGTTACTAATTAAAAACAGTAACATTATTCCAATTATTACAGTAATTTGTGTCTGGTTTTTAACACTAGTCATACGATATTCCTTTTTGTTTTTTGTCATATTCATTTATTATTATTTGGTTAAATATGTTTTGTTGACAGCAACGAATTAGAACTCTTCTCTAAAATCATAGTATTTGCCATCGACTTGTAATGTAACTGTTACTACTTCAGAAGTTCTATTTTTATACCACCATCCATGTCTTCCATCGCAGAATGCTTTTAGAATTCCTTTATCACTGCTCTTTGTGCCTTCGCTATAGTCATGCGGTTCACCAGAATCAGTATGAGCGGCAAAATATATTGCTTCCCCATCTGTATGCCAATTATAGTTCATTTCTTCACCCTTAAGCATAGTTACTTTAAGCTCTCTACCTTCATTTGGTTTGAATGATATTGTAATTTCACCATTTTGTGAAATATAATTTGATGGTTTTAAATCAATATTTGATGCTGATTTTACTACTGATTCAGATTTATCGGTACCAGCTTTTTCCGATAAAGATACTTTTATTTCTCCCATCTTTAATAATCCCAGCATGCCGCCAACACCAGAAGGATCAATTCCATACTCAGCAGGAAGTACTGTAGTTATTAAAATTATTGCTGCAATTCCTATAGCTATAATTGTTGATTTCAAAAGCTTTTTGGTGGATGGAAGTTCACCATTTGATTGAGTATTATTATTCATTATATTTTTCCTTTATTAGTTTTTTATGATATAAAATATCCTGTTAGTTGATAACCGACAAATATAAAGCCACCAACCATTAAAGCAACATTGGCTCTGTATGCATTCTGTATGAAGTTTCCGAAACGTCGCCAATAACTTATCGCAATAAAAATTATTATTAAACCTAAAACTTGACCTAACTCAACCCCAATGTTAAAAGCAATAAGATTAGGAATTAATCCATCGGATGATATCTGATACTCTATAATTTTGGTTGCTAAACCAAATCCATGAATAAGTCCAAAAACATGTGTGGCAATTTTAGTGCTTGGTTGAAAACCGAACCAACGTTTATAAGCTCCCATATTATCGAGAGCTTTATAGACAATTGAAAAACCAATAATTGCATCAATCAAATAAGCATTTATACTAACGTCCAATAGAACACCCGAAAGAAGGGTAATCGAGTGACCTACAGCAAATAGCGTTACATAAATGCTAATATCTTTTAAGCGATACAAAAAGAAAATAACACCAAATAAAAAAAGTAAATGGTCATATCCGGTCACCATATGTTTGGCTCCTAAATAAATAAACGATATAATCATAGTGCCAGTACTTTCCTGAATAAAACCTTTGTCACCTTCTGTAACACCATGGGCAGATACGTCTATTGAAAGGACAAAAAGAAGCATCAACAGAATCATATAAGAAATCGAATTGTTTTTGTTTAATATTCGTTTAAAAAAATCAATCATTAAAAAAACCTCCTCGGAAATAAAAATTTATTATTTAAATTTTTAAAATTAGTATCACAAAATCCTTCAACAATTGATCTTTTCAATACATTGTGTTAATTAACAATACCTACAAATTTTAATAGGGTAATATCCTTTAGTTCTGTAGATGATGTGTAAATTAAAAGTTGAAGTTTAACTATGTTGGATGCTGTGGAGAGTGGGTGGTGAATTATTAGTTGCAAAGTGGACGTACTTCTCCCACAAAGCTTGATTATGGAATCTGGTAATATCCAATATATCAAACTTGTCTTCTATTTTTTTTGAATATTCATAATTTTGATATAATGTGCTATGTGAGAAGGAGTTTTTTAATTTCTTGGAAGACTGAATAATAACAGGTATGCTAAATGAACAAGTGTGAGTATGTGACGTTGCTTCATTCGTAACGTCACATGCATCATCCGAATGTGGGATAGCAATAATCGCCAAATGGGAATGGAAAACCTTTTCTGTTTCTAATTGTCCCTCTATTTCAACCGGGTGTTCATGAATAAAAGGAGATAGAAAGTAGAAATTTAGATAAAAAAGGACTAAAATGGGGAAAACTCTCTTGTATTTTTCGATTGTCTTTGTCATAAGTAAAATTTACTTTATTAAAACCTAAGTTGAGCAATTTTTTTTTAGATGAAAAAACTTTTGGGTAGTTTGCTGATTGTTTTAAATTAGTTATGTAGCAAATAACTAAAACAAATAACTAACTTATAATGTGTTTCAATATAAGCAAAAAAGTGAATAAAAATCAAGTAAAAATCAATAAAATTGAAATTACAGATGATACCATATCCGGCAGGGTCTGACTAATTTATGTAATATTTTTGTAATGGTTTTCTATAAAAATTGAATTAGCTGTAATAAGTTAAAGAAAAAACAGCCATTTTTATCAAAATATTTCAAATAAAAAATAAATCGCTCAGTTTAGGTAATAGGTATTTGAAAAATGATACTTTATAAATGCTTTTTTAAAATATCTTTACATTTATCTATATCATTAGGATATAGGTCATCCGGAACATATTCTTTACCACTTAACTCGCTTATAATATCTCTTGCACAAATATAACTCTATCGATGCAATATATTTGCTTTAAGCGAGTGGCGAATATATTCTCTCCATCAAAAGCTGACTGGTAAAACTGACAAGTTTCAAGCTTAGCACATTGAGCCATTTACTCCTCCGTGGTATATTAATCGTACAAACTTCTATTTAATATAATTAAAATAATCACAATTGGAAAGTAAAATTATAAAAATATTAAATTTACTTTCCAAAATATCTGGCATTTTATAACTGCTCTTTTTTTATCCAACTTTAACTTGAAACTATTAATAATCTTGATTTGATAGCTTTAAATCGATAAGTTACTACATAAATTGTGCCAATTATTAAAAATATTAATCTTATTACTAATTATTTATAAACACGGTCAATTGCTATGATAAGTTTGAACCAGAGCTTGAAATTAGAACAGCGTCTCACACCCCAACAGATATTGCTCTCTACTCTTTTACAATTACCGCTCCTTAACCTGGAGCAAAAGATTAAGAGTGAAATGGAATTGAACCCCACATTGGAAGAAGGCGAAGAGACAGACGAAGAAGTACTGGAAATAGATAACAACTCTGACGAAATAGATGAAGACGATATTAAATTGCTCGAGAGCGAAAAAAAAAATGAAGATTACGATGACGAAGAACTTGAGAAAGCCCAACAAGATTCTGATTTAGAGGATTTTCTCAACGATGACAGTTCCTATGAAATCCGCGTCCCTAAGGATAAAAATAAGGAAGAGTATGAACGGCCGGAAATCAACGTTGAAAGTCTCCCCGAATATTTATTAAACCAATTTAATATCCTGCCATTGGGCGATCAAGAGAAAGCAATAGGTGAATATTTAATCTGGAATATTAAAGATGATGGATATTTAGACTCCTCCTTTAATCTTTCCGATGTTGCGGAAGATTTTCACGTTTCTTTTAATGAAGTAGAATCGGTATTAAAGGAAATACAGAAACTGGACCCTACAGGTATCGGCAGCAGGGATTTGCGTGAATGTCTATTGGTTCAAATAGAGGAGGATAAAAATAGTAATCCAATCGCGATTAAAATTCTTAAAACCTACTTCAACGAATTTAAGAATAAACATTACGAGAAGATTATGACTCTCCTAAATATTGCCCGGGATGAATTACAGGAAGCAATTGACGAAATTTTAAAATTGAACCCAAAACCGGGCGCAAACAGATTCGACAATCAAAGTAATTATATCGTACCCGATTTTATTGTAGAAAAAGTTGATGGTGAATTTATTGTTTCGCTTAACGATTGGAACATCCCTCCATTACGCATCAGCAGGACATATAAAAATATGTTATTGAACAGCAGTAAGACAGGAAAAGACGCCAAACAATACATCCGTAAAAAAATCGAATCGGCCAAATGGTTTATTAACTCGATTCAACAGAGAAGAGTCACCATGCAAAAAACGATGGAAGCAATTATTGAAAAACAACATGACTTTTTTGAAAAGGGACCTAACTATATAAAACCTATGATTATGCGCGATGTAGCAGATATAATTAATATGGATAATTCGACGATAAGTCGTGTATCTAACGGGAAATATGTTCAAACGGATTATGGTGTTTTTGAGTTGAAATATTTTTTCACCGAAAAAATCGAAACAGCAGACGGTGAGGAAATATCCACCAGAAAAATTAAAAACAGAATAAAGGAAATCATTTCACAAGAGAATAAGAAGAAACCCTATAGTGATGAAAAGCTATCGACAATTTTAAAAACAGAAGGCTATCCCGTTGCCCGAAGAACTGTAGCAAAATATCGTGAACAACTGCAAATTCCGGTTGCCAGACTTCGTCGGGGAATTTAAGCTCTATCTGTATTGAACTATGATTATAATATAAATAATATACAACTCCCAAAAGCACCTGAAGGGAAGCGTAAAGTAAAATATTAATGAAGAATCTTTATAATATAAGGATATTACAATGATACATGAACCAAATAAAATATATGCTACTACCATACTCGGTATACGCCATAAAGGAAAGGTTGCTTTAGCGGGTGACGGCCAGGTTACACTCGGCGCTACCGTAATGAAGCATTCTGCCGTAAAAATTCGCAGACTTTATAATGACCAGATTTTAGGCGGATTCGCCGGCGCTGCAGCTGATGCATTCACCTTGTTTGGCCGTTTTGAAGAGAAATTGGAGAGATATTCCGGAAATCTTGCTAAATCAGCGGTTGAATTAGCCAAAGACTGGCGCATGGACCGTTATTTACGCAAATTAGAAGCATTGCTTACAGTTGCCGATAAAAATAATATATTTATTGTATCGGGAACCGGAGATATCATTGAACCGGATGACGGAATTGCTGCTATTGGATCGGGTGGACCCTATGCTTTAGCTTCCGCTAAAAGCCTTGTTAAATATTCCGATCTCGACGCTAAAGAGATCGCCCTCGAATCACTTAAGGTTGCTGCAGATATCTGTATCTATACAAACACAAACATTACAGTTGAAACACTGTATTAAGGAGATAGATTAAATGACACATCAATTAACCAATATCACTAAATCTGAAAACAAAGATTTAGTGATTGAAGAATTAACGCCAAAGCAGATTGTAAAAGAATTAGATAAATACATCATTGGACAGGATAAAGCAAAAAAAATGGTTGCCATTGCTCTTCGTAATCGTTGGAGGCGACAACAGGTAGAGGAAAGTTTACGCGATGAGATCATGCCCAATAATATAATCCTAATCGGCCCGACAGGCGTAGGTAAAACCGAAATTTCTCGTAGGTTGGCGAAATTGGTAAAAGCACCTTTTGTTAAAGTAGAAGCATCAAAATTTACCGAAGTCGGCTATGTTGGTCGTGATGTAGAATCCATTATCAGAGACCTTATGGAAATAGGCGTTCAAATGGTTCGTGAAGAGAAAAAAGCCGCTTTAGTTGGGAAAGCAACAGAAAATGCTATTGAACGAATCTTAGATATCCTTCTTCCGCCCATCTCTCGTCAGCAAAAACCCGTTGGCGAGTTATCTGAAAATGATGACCTGGAATTACGTCATATGCGAACCAGAGAAAAATTACGTGAACAGCTAATAAATGGGAAATTGGATGAACGGATTATCGAAGTTGACGTTCAAAGCGACGGAACACCCATGATGCAAATTTTTTCACCCTTAGGTATTGAAGAAATGGGAATGAATATACAAGAAATGTTCAGCGGAATGATGCCTAAAAAATCAAAAAAACGACGCACAACGGTATCCGAAGCATTAAAAATTTTAACACAACAGGAAGCGCAAAAATTAATAGATATGGATGAAGTAACACGTGTAGCAATTGCACGCGTTCAAGAATCCGGCATTGTATTTCTTGACGAAATTGATAAAATCGCCGGAGGATCTTCAGGAAAAAGCGGGCCGGATGTATCCAGAGAGGGCGTCCAAAGGGACCTGCTTCCGGTAGTTGAAGGCACTTCTGTCACAACTAAATATGGAATAGTAAAAACGGATCATATCCTATTTGTTGCATCGGGCGCCTTTCATGTCAGTAAACCGTCTGATCTTATTCCGGAACTCCAGGGTCGTTTCCCTATTCGTGTTGAACTCACAAGTCTTAATGAGAACGACTTTATTCGCATACTTACCGAACCTAAAAATGCGCTTATAATACAGTATAAAGCCTTATTAAATAGTGAAGAGGTTGAGCTTAAATTTACAAAAGACGCTATTTGCGAAATCGCCAAAACAGCAGCCATGGTTAATACGCGAAGTGAAAATATTGGCGCTCGCAGGCTGCACACAATTTTATCAACACTGTTAGAAGAAATTCTATATGAAATTCCTGAAAATAAAATTAAAAAGTATAAAATCGATGGAAAAGACGTTACAGAAAAATTGGATTCTGTTGTTAAAGATGAAGATTTAAGCAGATATATTTTATAATTTTTGTTTTGCCATAATCAATATTTTAGTTGCCGGAGGGAGAGATGAATAAAGATTTTATTTCCATAACTGATTATTCCAAAGATGAAATAAACGAAATTTTTGATATTACAGCCAATTTGAAGACAAAAACAAACGCCGGACAGGATCATATGGTGTGTCACGGCAAAACCATGTCTATGATTTTCGCCAAACCATCTGCACGGACACGCATATCTTTTGAAACAGGCATGTACCAACTTGGCGGTTATGCGCTTTATCTCTCTCCAAACGATATCGGTATCGGAAAGCGAGAATCGGTAAAAGATATTGCTCAAGTAATATCACGGTACAATGACATCATTATGGCCCGACTCTTTAACCACGAACATATGCTTGAAATGGCTGAATATGCAACCGTTCCGGTAATTAACGGTTTAACAGATTACAACCATCCGTGTCAAATTATGGCAGATATCTATACGATAAAAGAACATCGGGGAACCCTTAATGATTTGAAGATTACCTATATCGGCGATGGTAATAACATTGCTAACTCATGGCTTAATCTTGCAGCAAAATTACCGATGAATCTGGTTATTTGTTCTCCATCCGGGTATGAGCCGGATAAAAAAACCCTTGATTATGCAAACAAAGCGGCCATCAGTAAAATTGACGTTCTCTCTGACCCCACTGCCGCTGTTAAGGGTGCCGATGTGGTTTACACCGATGTTTGGGCCAGTATGGGGCAGGA
>JAUVIB010000453.1 GCA_030592985.1 Calditrichaceae bacterium
ACACTCTCCGGGTATTTCAAATCCAACGCCCAGAAGGCCGGATCCAAAATATGGCAGCCTAAATCACCAAGAGAACCCGTACCAAAATCCCACCATGCACGCCATCTTTCCGGGAGATAAGTTGGATGATAAGGACGATAAGGAGCAGGTCCAAGCCACCTATCCCAATCTAACGTTTCCGGTATCGGGGGTGTTTCACCGGGACGATCAACCTCTACGCCTTGCGGCCAGACAGGGCGATTTGTCCAGGCATGCAATTCATGAACCTTCCCAATAGCGCCGTCTTTTATCCATTCATAAACAAGTCTGGTTCCGTCACCGGAATGACCTTGATTCCCCATTTGGGTAACAATGTTATATTTTCTAGCGGCTTCGGTCAGTTTTCGTGCTTCAAATACCGAGTGTGTAAGTGGTTTTTGTACATAAATATGTATCCCAAGTTCCATCGCAGCCATTGCAATTGTTGCATGCGAGTGATCAGGTGTAGCAATAATAAGCGCATCAATATCTTTTTGTGTTTCCAACATTTTCCTAAAATCATGATATTTTTTTGCTTTCGGATATGTCTCATATACAGGAGCTGATAATTTATCATCAATATCGCAAAGCGCCACTACGTTTTCATCACCACAATGTATTATGTTATTTTTACCCATTCCCCCGATTCCAACTGCGGCAATATTTAGTTTATCGCTTGGAGGCACAATTCCTGCTCCCCCTAATACATGACGCGGGACAATGGTAAAAGCAGCGGCGGCTACTGCTGAGCCTTTAATGAATTTCCTGCGGGTTATTTTACTCTTTTCTGATGGTGATTTTTTACCTTTCATACTCAACTCCTGGTTATTGATTTATGAATTTACTTAATTTTTTATAAGAATTTTTCCCAAGGGATCCCTTTGCTTGCCCCCTACTGTGCTTGCTATATTGTAGTAGTATAATTATCTCCAACGTCTTAGATGTTAGTTAAACTAAAATCAAACACGATGAACACGAAAAATTATAATTTTTTAACACTTCTTCAAATAAAAACTTTTCCGTTGTATTTTAGAATAACTCCTTTTTGCAATAAATTATAAGCGACGAGAACTCATATATAGTGTCTGAACGAAAAGTGAGGAAAATGTCATTTCGAGCGAAGTCGAGAAATCTATAAATCATTGTAAATGTTACAAGTTAAGATTTCTCCCTATGGTCGAAATGACGAAAAATGTGACTTTTCGTTCAGACACTATATACCAAAAAATATTCTTTAATTATTTTCCAAATCTTCGTGTTTGCCTGCCTAAGCCTGCCCCACGCCATAAAACATCGGCGGGCAGGCGACTTTGTAGGGGCATGGGTTAAGAAGATAACATTATCGCGTTAAAAATCCGGAATTACATTTTTTATTTCAATGTTTGTACTATTAAGTGGTAATTTTACCAATTTTCCACCGACCGGCCAGGCATAATTGGTTGCTTCTCCGCTGATATATCCATAGGCTAAAATAATCCCTCCCTTATATGTTCCCCAATAATTGTTATAATGGTCATGTCCGCAAAAGGTTGCCTTGATGTTTCCCACATCAACAAAAGCATCATATACACTACCGTCATCTTCTTCGTAAAATACTTTCTCTTTGCTTTCGCCACTTTTTTTAATAGTATTATCATCCCACAATTTTTGATATTGAATTAATGGTATATGAAAAAAGGAAACTGCCGGAATTTGTTTCCCTGCTCTTTCGCTACTTTTATCTGACATGCTGCGATACCATTCAAGCTGGTCTTTTTTTATTGATTTAAATCCTTTATGAGAACCGGAGTCAAAATTATAGACCTGCCACCGGGGAGATTTTGAACCGTCATTTATTAAATCTACCAGAAAATCATACTTTTTACCTTCTTCATTATCTGCCGGGTGAAATCCGAGAATTCCCCATTTGGAAAAATTGAAGACTTCGTAAATTTGGTCTCTGCCGAAGCCGCCTCCCGGATCATGATTTCCAAATACATAAATCCAGGGCCGTTCAAGGCTATCGAAAAAATTAACACAATTAGCCGCCAATAAAGCGCCAAAAGGTTTCTCCCCTGTCAATAAATCTCCTGTTATGGCAATAAAATCCGGATCGTACATTTTAACCAATCGTTTGATTCTACGAAAAGTGATAATATCTTTTTCCCATTTTCCTTCAGCACTACTGCCAAGATGGAGATCGGTTACCTGTAAAAAGGAAATCTTTTTATTTTTCACATCTTTTAGAATAATTTGAAAATGGTCATCTGCCAGGCGGACTATTTTACTCTCCGAGTATCCTGAATGCACAAAAAAGAGCGCTATAATAAATATGATAATAAATTTGTATTTCTTCATTTTCACTCCATAATAAAATATTAAAAATTTTGTATATTTTCTTTTTATATCCACTTTAAAAGATTGTCACGAATTCATAAAGGCTCGAAAAATAATAATGATATTATAATATCATTTTTCGTGCGTTGTGTCTGACTATATAGTGTCTGAACGAAAAGGGAGGAAAATGTCATTTCGAGCGAAGTCGCCTGCCCGTCTCTGACGCGGAGAAATCTATAAATTATTGTAAACGTTCAAGTTAAAGATTTCTTCCCGACGCGTCGGGATCGAAATGACGAAAAATGTGACTTTTCGTTCAGACACTATATAGGATTCGTTGTCAATTGTAAATATGGAAAAATCCTTACACTTAATCCATCAACAGTACGGCAGCAGCTATAACCGTTGTCCAAAGACCGTCTTTATGTCCACGAGCAGACTGTACCACACTTCGGCTTACAAAATGCCGGTCTTTTCCGGCTACATATAAGTTTTTACGCTCATCCCATGCTGTATCCGGATCAAGTTCAATACCAAGTGTTGAGGCCAGCATTGTAGCGGCAAGATCTTCAGCAAAATCAGATGACTTTTTTGCCGTCTCACCAAAGGCATGATGCTCGCTTATATATCCGTATTGCTCTTTATTGTTTGGCCGGGCCAATCCTACTGCAGCCGAAACAAGCCTGTTCGGTTCATCCGTACTTTCTTTGGCCATAACCACAAAAGCAATCTGGCCGGGCGTTAATAATTTTATACCTTCATTTCTCGATATAATTTTACAATGGGGAGGGAAAATACTGGAAATGGTAACCAAATTACACTTTTCAATTTCGGCGCCTCTTAAAGCCAGCTCAAAACTTTGTAGTTTATTACGATGAGAACC
>JAUVIB010000080.1 GCA_030592985.1 Calditrichaceae bacterium
CCGTTTGGCCCAAACCATCTTGGCGGTTATAACGGTATAGCGGAACTATACCATACATCTCAGGATTCAAACTTATTTGTACCTTCTTATGCCGGTTTCAATCTGGAACATATTTTTGGTGGAGACCCCTTGCCCGTTATTTTTGAACCACGTCAGAGTCCCATGAATCTTAAAAAAATATCTGAGAATAAAGCGCTTTTATATCAACCGACAACCCCTCTTTCCAATTGTGAGAGCTGGACAACATTTGAACTTGTTAAACCGTGTTATATTGATATTTCTTTCAATTGTATTATTCATTCCGCTGATTTTTTTAAACATGGTTATGCCGGTCTGTTTTGGGCCAGTTATATTAATGCTCCTGATGACAAAAATATCTATTTTTTAGGAAAAGAAGAAGATACCATAAAATGGATTAGCGCTTATTCTCCCACACATGGGTTAAACAGTACCTATTTGGGAGAAAATGATCAGTGGGATCTATTTATGGCGCCTGATTTCAATGTGTCACTCGCTAAAGCATTTTCAAATTATTGTTTCATCGAACCGTTCTATTATGGACGTTTTAAAAATATGGTTTTCGCTTATTTCTTTTCGACTTCTGAAACAGAGATTATTCGTTTTTCTCAATCTCCCAACGGCGCCGGTCCACAAAATCCTGCCTGGGATTTTCAATTTATTATTCCGGACTATGAAGTTGGGAAAAAGTACGGATTTTCTGTTCGTCTTATGTATAAGGAATTTAAAAATAAGAAAGATATTTTGTCTGAATACAAAACATGGAAAAGAATGAGAAAAAAATAGATATTAATATTTAAAAAAAAAGGCGTCATTTGACGCCTTTTTTAACTATTTTTAATACAATACTATTTTACCATATCAAAATATACACCGATAGTAATCTCAAAAGTGTTAAAATCTGAAATAAGATTATATTTTGCCTCAGCAAAACCAAGGAGATTGCCGACCGGCATCATGTAGCCGCCTAAGAAATTAAGGCCGAATTCGGTTTCGGAGAAGCTTCCACCGGAATAATAAAGAGATAACCCGGGTATATCCCACGATAGAAAATTTACAGATAAGCCGCCGCCTGCATATAATCCTTTTACCTGCTCAATACTATAATGTACGTCTGCACCAATCTGAAAATTTGACAAACTAACTTTTTCGGTACCAAAATCATATCCACTGCTCCAATAACCTAACAATGGAAACAGATTAAGATTATTGGTTATTTCACCCATATCTACTGCCACAGCACCGATAAAACCCGTATCCCACGAACCTTCCGGCATAATAATACCAATTTTTGGTGCAATCCCTTTAAACCCTAAATCAGCTGCAAATAATTGAGATGAAAAATTAATACTAAAAACTAAAACTGCAACAAGAAATAATCTCTTCATAACTTCCTCCAAATAATAAAAATAAATTAATTTGACCAATAAATATAATAATAATAATTTGCAAGAAATGATATTACCATTTTTATCTAATATTAAGTAGTGACGAATATCACAGTAATAATTAAAATATGGAGAAAAAATGAAGAAAAAAATTTTGTTAATTGCCGGAAGTATCATATTTCTGCTTATACTAAGCTGTTCATCTGTTACTGTTAAAAGTGATTATGATTCAGGTGTGGATTTTAGTCAATATAAAACTTTCAGCATGTATTCCGGAAAGACTATACCGGGTGATGAATTAGAATCACATCCGCTGATCAAACAACGGGTTGAAATCAACATTAAGGAAGAACTGCAAAGAAAAGGTTTTAAGCTTGTTGATGAAAGTGAAGCAGATTTCATCGTTGTATCCCATGCCGGTGTTAAAGAAAAAACACAAGTTACAAATTGGGGCGGTAGCGGATATGGGTACGGCTGGTATGATCCATGGTGGGGACCTTATGGAAGCAGAGTTGATGTTAACCAATATGAAGAAAGTACATTGGTTATTGACATAGTAAGCGGTAAAAACCAAAAAATGGCCTGGCGTGGAATGGGAACCGGTATTGTCAAAGAGTATTCAAATCCCAAAGATCAGAATGAAAATGTGAAAAAATACGTTGCTAAAATATTGATAAAATTTCCGCCAACAAAGAAATAATTTTTTCTAAACAAAAATGGGCGAAATTTTTAATTTTCGCCCATTTTATACTTCTAAATTATTTAACAGTTATTCATTATCCGGATAGAGTTTACTAACAGAACTAATTACATCATAGATATCAAAAAAAACATCAATTAGTTCTGGATCAAAATGTGTTCCACTATCTTTTTGTAGTGTTTCTAAAACCTGCTCTTCCGTCCAGGCTTTCTTATATACTCTACTCGAACATAAGGCGTCATATACATCAGCTATAGCAACAATCCTGCCGTAAAGCGGAATTTCTTCCTTTCGTTTTCCGCGGGGATTCCCGTTTTTATCTTCATAGCCCGGCAAAGACTTACCCGTATTTATATCGATAAATCCAGGATAGCCGGTCCCATCCCATTTTTCATGGTGAGTTAAGGATACGATTGAAGATATCTCGTCAAATTTTGATTGAGCATCACCAAAAAGTTGGGCGCCGAGAATCGTATGGGTTTTCATGACTTCATATTCATCATACGTGAATTTCCCCGGTTTTTTTAAAATAGTATCTGAAATAGCTACTTTACCTACATCATGAAGCATAGCAGCCATTCTGAATGAATCACGTTTAGCATCAATTTCTTCTTGAGGCATCTTTTTTTTCTTAGCACATGCTTCAAATATTTCTACAGAATAGGAAGCAACTCTGTTTACATGCGGCCCTGTCTCTTTCGGATCTCGTAATTCCGCCATACTAATCATACGCATAATAGTCGTTCTGGTCATTTGGGTACGTTCAATGGCATTGGCTGCATAAAGTGCAAAATGCTGTACTAATGATTCATCGGTTTTTGAAAATTTCAACACCTTGCCCTTATCATCTGTTGCATTAATCAACTGGATTACACCAACAATCTGTTTACGACTGTTGGTTAAAGGCAACGTTAGCATAGATTTCGTATGATAACCAACCATTGTATCAAAACTACTGTTAAAGGTAACCGGATAAGATCTTGGAATCTTGTAGGCATCACGTATATTTAGTATAACACCGTTATTGGCCACATAACCTGCGATTGAATTATTATCGATAGGTATAGAAAAGGTTGTATATAACAGTTTTTTACCTTTTTCCAGCCTATTCTGCAGTGTATGATTTTGTGAATAACTGAATTTAAGCTTACCATCTGTTTTAATATATATCGACCCTGCATCGGCAGAGAATAAATGTCTTGCTTCGGTTAATACTTTTTCAAGCATAAAATCCAAATCGCTAATCTGGTTAATGACAATTCCGAGATCAACGAGTTTTTCCATTTTCTGTTTTTTTGATAACATAATATCCCCAATTATTATATAGAATAATTATCGACAGATTTTCTCACTCCTTTAACAAAATAATCATTATCATTGCAAATTTCAACTATCATATTCATATTTTATCAATATAGAGTTTACATTCTTAACGAATTTATGTTTTTTTGTACATATTTATATGATAAATTTTGTAGATTCTTTGAAGTTTTGTGTAAAGAAAGATGAAGACATCTGCCAATGAAATTCAACTTAAAAGGGGAAAATATTGACTGATAAAATTAATGGTTTCCGGAATAAATGATGAAAATATCCGGTATTATCAGCACCATAAAAAATATTTAATATCTTGATAGGAGTTTTAGTATGAGAAAAATCACACTTTTTGGACTCATTTTATACAGTTTCTCTATCTTTCCGGCACAATCACAATCTTTGTACATGCCGCTTAATATTCAAAAAGCATATGAAAAAGGAACCCGGTCTTATGATGGTAAACCCGGTCCGGATTATTGGATAAATAATAATACGACCTATAAAATTCAGGTTCATTTTAATCCGTCCAGTCGTTTGGTTTCCGGTAAAGAAAAAATACACTATCGAAACAATAGTCCTGATACATTATCCTCCATTGTTTTAAAACTCTATCAGGATATATATAAAAAAGGTAATTTCCGAGATTTTATTGTTGACAAATCGGTGTTACACGATGGCGTTAATATAAAAATGTTATCTATCAATGATTTGGAAATTGACTTAACAACAGACAATCCCGATATTAACCGAAAAGGGACAAATATAATTATCACTCTTGAGGAGTCATTTTTACCAAAGGAGGAAATAAACATTGAAATTGATTGGCAATTTACACTTCCAAATCGCTCTCAGATAAGAATGGGCGCCTATCCGGATTCTTCTTTTTTTATATCACTCTGGTACCCGCAAATTGCCGTTTTTGATGATATTGACGGTTGGGATAAATTCTCCTACAGCGGCAATCAAGAATTCTATAATGATTTCAAGGATTTTGATGTGGAAATCACTGTTCCGGATAATTTTTTAGTCTGGGCAACCGGTGTGCTGCAAAATCCGCATGAAATATTGAAGGAAAAATATTTAAATCGTTACCATGAAGCGCATCAATCCGATAGTATTATTCATATTGTTTGTTCAGACGATTATTCAAACGGCAAAATCACTAAAGACGAGGATGAACACACCTGGAAGTTCAAAGCAAATTATGTTTCCGATTTTGCCTTCTCTGTTGGTTTTCAATATTTATGGGACGGAACAAATCTTGCTGTGGAGAATGATCATAAAAAAGTATTTATCAGCGCTGCTTATCTTGAAAAATCAAAGGATTTTACCAATGTAGCGAAAATTGCGCGAGAAACCATTAAATACCTTTCTGAAGAATTACCCGGAATTCCATATCCGTATCCTGAAATGACGGTATTTAACGGAAGAGGCGGGATGGAATATCCCATGATTGTTAATGATGGCTCGGCTTCAAAATGGTCAACCACAGTCCACTTAACCTCTCATGAAATTACACATACCTATTTTCCTTTTTATACAGGGACTAATGAACGGAAATATTCATGGATGGATGAAGGCTGGGCACAGATGCTTCCATTTGTTTTGCAGAACCGTCTGGCTCCGGGATATGACCCCGTTTCCCGTACGTCAAATTATTATACCCAGGTCGCCGGGACAGAATTGGAAGTTCCCATGATGCTTCCTTCCATCATAATTGGTGGGAATGCCTTTAGACCGTCCTTTCGTAATGCCTCCTATAACAGGCCGGCTATGGCCTATGAATTTTTAAAAGACCTTCTTGGAGAAACCCTGTTTAAAAAAGCCCTAAAGGAATTTATTTATCGTTGGCATGGAAAGCATCCAATTCCTTATGATTTCTTTTTTACTTTTGATGATGTTGTGGGTGAAAATTTAAACTGGTACTGGAAACCCTGGTTCTTTGAATCCGGTTATCCTGATCTGGCAATTAAGGAGGTTCAAACTTTTAAAAAAGGGACTTCTATTATTGTTCAAAAAATTGGCAATATCCCTATTCCTGCTAAAATTGTGGTAACCTATGCAGACGGTAAACAGGATTCTTTATATCAATCGGCAAAAATATGGGAAAATGGGAAAAACGAATATCTTTTCTATTTGGAGAGTGGCAAAAACAGCATAAAGAAGATTCTACTTGGAAGTAGTAAAATTCCCGATATAAATTTTGAAAATAATCTCTGGAGAAGATAAAGAATACATCCGCTTGGATATTGTAATCATTTAAACAATTGGTAAATAGTGTAAAAAAATTTATGGACTTAATCTCTATGTCTTACAATCCATCAAAAAATATCGAATTTAGCATAGTATACAATAAAACATTAATAATCTTATTTTTATTAACTTCTTTGTTATTCTCAGATAATTTTGATAAATCAAAGCTGCTGAAGGTCGGAATTCAATATGGCTATGGTAATTATTTTTCTGCTTTTGTCCATCGAAATATCGCGGATGAATCCAATTATAATGAATTTATAATAGATGTTGAAAAGAATATCAATAAACAATTTGGTATTGTTTTTTTATTCAATACAATTCAAAATAAGGAAAAAGGTTATGGTACCTGTGAAGGAACCTACCCTTATCATTACAATACTATATCAAACGCATACCTCGCTTCAGCTTCATTTTATCTAAATTGGGAATATATTGGTTTTAAATTTGGAATCTTAGGTTATAAGAGAGAGCGTGGTTTTTGTGAGGAAGGGGCTACATTGCAAGCAGTATACCCTGCAATTAATCTCAAATTGGGACTTATCAATAGATTTTATTTTATAGTTAGTGGTCCTAAGGATCTAATTTCTTCTTCTTTATTTTTGGGCTTAAAATATCATTTTAAGGATTATTTTTCTCAAATATGGATGGGGAAATTAATCAAAGAAAAAGAGAATGATTTTTACTCACTAAAAATACAGATTCTGTTATCCAAAAAATTTATAGTATCATCTCAAGGGTTTATAAATTTTTCTGATAATCTAAAAAGTCTTAGAATCGGAATTGGATATGTATTTAAATTGGCAGATTGAGCCCTATTTCAATAGTCCCATCATTTTTTAAAGAAATCATTCCTAATTTTTCGTAAATTACAATCAAGTACAGTATCTATATAAAATATAATAGGGAATTATGGCCTCACAAACTAAAGATCTGTTTCGGGATTTATTAATATTCGCTTTGTTTTTTATTTCCATCATTATTATCGGAATGTTTGGTTATATGTGGTTAGAAGGATGGAACTGGAATGATTCCCTTTATATGACTTTTATAACTATTTCCACTGTTGGATTTAAGGAAGTTGCCCGGCTGGATCCTAATGGCCAGTTTTTTACGATCTTTATCATCTTACTGGGCTTGATTTCAATCGGCATGCTTACTGCCAATGTTACCAGTATTTTTGTCAGTAAGGAGTTATTCAGAATAAGGAAGAAAAAAAATATGAAAAAGACCATTCTAAAATTAAAAAAGCATATTATTTTATGCGGCGCAGGGGATACCGGTTTAGCGGTAATAAAAGAATTTCTTAAATCCGGTAAATCTCTCGTTATTATTGAAAATAATAATGAACGTATTGAAAAATTAAACGAACATTATCCTCAATTATTGGTTATTAATGGCGATGCTACCACAGATGAAGTGTTGGAAGAGGCCAATATCAAAAATGCAAAAGGCCTGATTACAGCCCTCCCGGTTGATGCAAGTAATCTATTCGTGGTTATATCGGCTCGCTCTCTGAATTCAGATTTATATATTGTTTCACGTTCCGTTGACCCGCATACAGCCGATAAACTTTATAAATCCGGCGCCAATTATGTGATCTCCCCTAACCTGATTGAAGGTACGCGTATGGCTGCCGTGATGCTGCGCCCCACATTAATCAATTTTCTGGAAATAATGATGCGGGATGAAGAGTTAGCGTTGCGCATGGAAGAAGTAGATGTCCCTGCCGGCTCTTCAATGAATGGTCAATCGCTGCAGAAAGCCAAAATTCCCCAACGTACCGGATTGATTGTCATTGCACAAAAAAAGAGCGAAAATGCATGGGTGTTTAACCCGAGTTCAACGTCTATTATAAATAAAGGCGATAAATTAATTGTATTGGGTAATCCTCAAAAAATAGATAAATTACAGAATATTTTAGGGGAATAGTTACCAGGTTAATCATTTTGTTTATACTTTCCTTATATCAACTGCAACGGTTTACAAAGAATACGAAACAATTGATTGATGTCGTCCTTGTTAATAGTCACAACCATTCATACTACAATTACAACCATTCGCGGTCTATATTTTACTTCCTGTCAAAAATTACTTCTTAAAATAATCTCATCGAACTATATTTAAGGTAATCGTTTAATAAAAAACGTTTAATTTTATTCTTAAAAAACAGAAATATTAAACTAAAACATCCAAAAGGGAGGAATCATGAGATTCACTAAACTTATTTTTATAGGTATTATCCTAACCGGTTTCGCTTTATACGGCGCTGAATACCGAGCCGGAGAAAGCGTCTATATCAACGAAAAAGATACGGTTACAACCGATCTTTTTGCCAGCGCCCAGTATGTGGAAATAAACGGTCCTGTTCTTGACGACGTATATGCCGCTTGTCAGGAGATTATAGTTAACAATGAGGTTGGTGATGATTTACTGGCTTTTTGTCAAAGAGTTACCGTAAGAGGACATGTAAAGGATATGGCGCTCTGTTTTGCGGAAAAAATAACCATTGATAATACGGTAGATGGCGACGTTTTGGCTATGGGCAGTGAAGTACACCTTACTAAAAATGCTCATATTAAAGGTGACCTGTATATCGGGTGTGGCAAGTTCTATTTTAACGGTGGTAGAATTGACGGTAAAATTTCAGGTGGCTGCGGCCGGGTTTTTTTAAATGGGAAAGTTGCTAAAGATGTGACTCTCAGTGTTAATAATATTGAATTCGGGGAAAATTATAACGCTGGTGAAGGTACATCGCTTACTTTATGTAATCCGTTAGACGATAATCTCAAAAATAAGCCGGCTGATCTCGAAATAACGATTAAACCGCAAAAATACTTTTACCAAAGTATGTTCTTTATTTGGTCATTTATCGCTGCTCTTGTAGTCGGTCTATTAATGATTACGCTTTTCAAAGACTTTTCAAGAAATATCAACTTGTTTGCCAGAGAGAAAGTGCTAAAAAACGGCGCCATCGGATCTGTGCTGCTAATAATTGTTCCAACGATTATTATAATAATGACAGTTTTAATCATTACTATTCCCCTGGCATTAATGCTAAGCGCTGTTTATTTATTCCTTTTATACATCAGTACCATCATCAGCGGGTTCATACTTGGCTGTTATATTATGGATTTTATTAAAAAGAATGGCAAACCGGCAAAATTATTTTTGTCTTTATTGATTGGATTAATTATTATATTCCTAATTGTTGAAACACCCTATATCGGTTGGTTTTTTAGCTTTGTCTCAATCAGCTTTGGTATGGGAACTTTAGTGATGTATTTTTACCGGCAGATCCTGGGAAAAGAACAAACCGCATGAAATTTAACAGCAAAATTATTATTATTTCCGGCGCTTATATTTTTATAAGCGCCTTTTTAACTTTTCTGCTCTATTATGAAATGTCGTCTCTTAAGGATGCAATTAGTATCAGTTTGGTTTTTACCACAGTTTTATTACTTACTGTTCTGCTTATTCAAAAAATTTTCAGAGAAAAACTTAAAATATTCCGCGGCTGGCAAGTATTAATTATCAGTAGTTTCCTCTATATTATCGCCCTGACTTTCGCTTTTTTATCTAGTTTTATTTTTTATACTATCAGTATTACACATAGCGGTGATGCGGTGAACCTGGTCAGCCGCACAATCGTAGGTGGATTTTCTTATTTGATCTCTCTTCCTTTTCAGACGGGAAATACAGAAAGTTTTTTTAGTCGTGAATTACGGGACATTTTCATGACAATTTCCGGTTTACTCTTTTTAAGCGGGTTGTTTAGTATTATAATCAGTTATATTGAATCCCGTTGGAATGAAACACATCAAAAACAATTGATAAGCGTTGCAGAGCTGAAAGCCTTACGGGCACAAATAGAACCGCATTTTCTTTTTAATTCTCTTAATACCATCGTCAGTATTGTGCAGGAAGACCCGCCACACGCAGAGAAACTGCTGATAAAATTAAGCGATCTCTTACATTATCTGTTTGCAAACTCTTCAAAAGAAACTATTGAAATTAAAAATGAAATTGAGTTCACCCGCAATTATTTTAGCCTGATGACCGCCCGTTTTTCAGATAAATTAACCGTAAAGTGGCAGGGAGAATATAATTCAGAAAATTCACAGGTACCGGCATTGTTATTCCAACCACTAATGGAAAATGCTATCAAACACGGCTGGCATGATAAATCTAAAGAATTTAATATTACCATATCAATAGTAGAAAAGAATAATTATTTAAATATCACTGTTCAGGATGATGGTAGTGGAATATCGCCAGAACGATTAAAAAAACTACCGCAAAAGAACCATGCACTTGGTAATTTAAAG
>JAUVIB010000075.1 GCA_030592985.1 Calditrichaceae bacterium
ATAAAAGTCAAATTATTGAATTATCAAATAAAATCAAGATTATTGATGATGAAATCGACCAAATGGTCTATAAACTATACGATTTAACAGAAGAAGAAATACAAATTGTAGAAAATAGTTTTAAAAAATAAAAGGAAAAATAATGTCTAAATCCAGTTTTATGATTTTTACCGCTCTTATTTTAGGTCTCGGTTGGGCTATCCGCGGACACTTCGGACACGAATGGGGCGCGTCCTGGGCAGGAGCCATGGGAGCCCTGGCAATTTTGGCTGCTTCCAAACGAAAAGATTGGCTGCGTCGTGCACCGGTATTAACCGCCTTGGGCGCGGTGGGCTGGGCTGTGGGCGGCATGATGAGTTATGGAATCGTAATTGGTTATGGAAGGGGAGATGATTTTGGTAATGTCTTATACGGCCTTTCCATGCTGGCAGTCATCGGCGGATTATATGGTTTTATCGGTGGTGGACTATTTGCCCTCGGTTTAGAGACAACGGAAGATAAAAAACCGCAATGGGCATCCTTGATAACTGAAATGTTTATTGGCGGTTTCCTGATTTGGGGATTTTTTATCTACCAATTAGAGTGGTTTATGACGCCTCCGCGGTCAGAGCTATGGGCTGGATGTCTTGGAGCGGCTTTTGCACTAAGCTGGTACTTGTATCGTGAAGGATATTTTCGTGCATTAAGAGTTGCTGGCTATTCGGCGCTCGGAGCCGGGTTTGGTTTTGCCTTTGGTAATTTTATTCAAACCATGGGATATGTAAGCGGCGCTCATTACAATTGGTGGAATGTGATGGAATTTACTCTTGGCTTTTGCGGCGCTTTAGGAATGGCTTATGCTGTGATTACACGGAAATGGCCGCAATCAGCCAAGCCGTCAAAGATAGCAAATTGGCTGGCTTTGTTATTTGTGGCTGCCGTTATTCCTTTGATAAATTATATTGACGCTTTTGAGATAAAAGGTTTTGTGAAGTTGGCGCAGAATCTAAATATAGATAATCCCGAACAATTCGCCGTGCTGCAGATGTGGTTTGGATTTATTATCATAGTGATTATTACGATTACCTCTGTTATTATCTGGCATCGTTATCAAGATCAGGAAGAAAGACTGCTTAAAACAATAATGCCATATGCCTTGTTTATCTATGCGCTCTATTATACTGTTTTTGGGCATATCAAAAATGGTATATTTTACAGAGGGTTTCCGCTAAATTCTTCAGAAACGCCTTATATCTTTATCATATTACTGTCATATATCGTGTGGTTTTTTAATCGAAAGAAAGACACGCAATTTCCTGTAAAAATGGTAAAGCCGGAATCATGGAAATGCTGGTTGACAATCATCGGAATTTTACTATTTTTACTTATTATAATTACAATAATTTCCATCAATAGTCATGGCGCTTTGGGTGGTGCACATGAACGATTCTAATCGAATGTATGATGGAGCCAGGTTGTCTATCAATCAATCTTTGGCAGGAAAAATTTCTCATTGACTCTCGAAATGAAAGAGATGGTCGTGTTAGAAGATTCATACTTTGCATAAAGCAAGAAATTGTAGTATTATAGAGAACCTATTGATATTTATTAATTTGTAAATAATTTTAAAAAAAGATTTAAATCGGAGAAGAAAGAATGAATAAATTACCAAAACTTCTATATCTCGTAATAATCGCTTTATTATTTCATTATTGCGGATCAAATAAACAGAGTCCTCCCAAATCAAACTTAATTCCAGTTCATCTTGTCTGTGAATATCAGCAAAACCCTCTCGGAATTGATACAGACTATCCTCGTTTAGGCTGGCAATTTAAAATGACTGATTCTTTAATTCATGATGTTCGACAAACAGCGTACCAAATACTCATCTCTTCAAGTACTGACAATCTAAAAAATGATAATGGTGATCTTTGGAATAGCGGTAAAGTTCCGACAAATAACCATATCCATATTACATATGACGGGAAGGAGCTAAATAGTGCACAACGGGTGTACTGGAAAGTGCGTGTGTGGGATGAACATGAGAGGATATCGTCATGGAGCAAGTCGGCTTTATGGGAGATGGGACTCCTTACGCAGGCCGCTTGGGGAAATGCTAAATGGATAGCTTACGAAAAGCTGAATAAAGCCGATCAGATTGTTCCGGGAATCGCTCATACAAAAGATAAAGGTCTGCCACGAAATGTTTTGCCGCAGTTTCGCAAAGAATTTAGCATAAAGAAACAGATAGAAAGCGCTACACTTTATATTTCCGGTTTGGGGCAATATGAGGCAATAATAAATGGTAAAAAAGTCGGTACTAATTTTTTAGATCCCGGCTGGACAAATTACCGCAAAACATGCTTGTACAGTTCTTATGATGTTACAAACAATATAACCCAAGGCGGCAATGTACTGGGAGTATTGCTGGGAAACGGAATGTTTTTTATTCCACAGGAAAGATACACGAAGCATGTGATCGCCTTCGGGTATCCACAAATGATTTCTAAACTTCTTCTGCGCTTCGAGGATGGCAGTATTGAAGAAATAGTAAGTAATGAGTCCTTTAAGGTATCACAAAGTCCCATAGTTTTTTCGAGTATTTTTGGTGGTGAAGATTATGATGCGACTCTTGAGCAGGAAGGGTGGGATAAGCCGGAGTTTGATGATTCATCATGGAGAAAACCGTTAATAGTTGAGGGTCCCGGCGGTGCATTGAAAGCGCAATCAGCACCACCGTTGAAAGTAATGGATACTTTCATGCCTATCCAGATTAGCGCGCCACAGAAAAATATCTGGGTTTATGATATGCGGCAGAATGCATCCGCACTACCAAAAATAACCATCAAGGGAACACGTGGAGATGAAATTAAGATTATACCGGGTGAATTGTTGAATGAGAAAGGATTGGTTACACAGCAAGCGACAGGAAGCCCGTATGAATTGAAATACCGTTTAAAGGGGAGCGGTATGGAAGAATGGCAGCCACGCTTTAGTTATTACGGTTTTCGTTATCTTCAGGTGGAAGGCGCTATTCCCACGGGAAGAAAAAATCCGGATAATTTACCGGTTATTATTAATTTGCAAAGTCTTCATACTCGAAATTCAGCCGGAAAAATTGGAAGGTTTTCCTGTTCCAATGAATTGTTTAATCGTATTTTTAACTTAATCGATTGGGGTATTCGCAGCAACATGGCTAGCGTACTGACCGATTGTCCGCACCGTGAAAAATTGGGCTGGCTTGAACAAGCTCATTTGATGTCCGCATCAATTCGTTATAACTATAATATTCCTCTGTTATTAACTAAAATCGTTGATGATATGCAAGAAGCTCAATTAGAAAATGGATTAATTCCGGATATTGCGCCGGAGTATCCGGTTTTTTCCGGTGGATTTCGCGATTCTCCCGAATGGGGCAGCGCTTTTATTATTTTACCTTGGTATATTTATCAATGGTACGGTGACCCTCGTCCTTTAGAAGAGAATTATTCCTTTATGAAACGCTATTTGATGTATTTGAAAAGTAAGTCTATCGATAATATTGTCGACCACGGTCTTGGTGATTGGTTTGACATCGGTCCTAAAGACCCCGGTCCGGCACAATTGACACCCAAGGCATTAACAGCTACGGCTACATATTATTATGATGTGTGCATTTTACAAAAATCCGCCGCGCTATTAGGCAAAACGGAAGATGAACAAAAATTTAAGGTGTTGGCTGCCCAAATAAAAAAAGCATTTAATGCTAAATTTTTCAATAAAAACACAAAACAATATGCAAGAGGTAGTCAAACAGGAAACGCAATGGCTGTTTTTACAGGTTTGACAGAAGAAAATGATAAACAGTCTGTTGTTGATAATCTGATAAATAATATTAAAACGAATAATTATAAGTTAACCGCAGGAGATATCGGGTATCGCTATTTGTTGCGCATATTGGAGTCTTCGGGAAATTCTGATATTATTTTCGCTATGAATAATCGTTCAGATGTACCGGGATACGGTTATCAGTTAATCCATGGCGCTACGGCGCTGACGGAATCATGGCAAGCTTATCGCAATGTTTCTAATAACCATATGATGCTTGGTCATTTGATGGAGTGGTTTTATAGTGGTCTGGCGGGAATTCAGGTGGATTTGTCGAAAAAAAGCGTTCGCCGTGTTTTAATTAAACCGCAAATTGTCGGGGATATAACCTGGGTGAAAGCAGAATTTAATTCACAAATCGGGAAAATAGTCAGTCAATGGCGCTGGCAGGATAATATTCTGTTTATGGATGTAATGATTCCGCCTAATGTGCAGGCGATTATTCATATTCCATCCGATAATAAAGGTAAAGTCAAAGAAAGTGGAAAAAGTCTGTCGCAAGCTTCCGGTATATTTTCTGTAAACTTTATAAACAATACGGCTGTTTTAGAAGTTGGTTCGGGACATTATCATTTTCAGACAATTCTTGTTGATTGATTGGTTTTTGGGAATAATTTTAAAAAAAAGGTTTCACTGTTAAAGTGAAACCTTTTTTGTTAGAATTTAAAGGTTAAACAAGTCCCTGATCCATCATGGCATCGGCGACCTTTAAAAATCCACCAATATTTGCTCCATTCACATAGTTACCCGGTGTACCGAAACGTTCCGCTGTAACAATGCAGGTATGATGAATATTTTTCATGATTTCCTGAAGCTGTTTATCTACTTTTTCTTTTGACCAAGATGTGCGCATACTGTTTTGGGCCATTTCAAGTCCGGAAACCGCTACACCGCCGGCATTAGCCGCTTTTCCCGGTCCATATAATATTTTATTATCCAAAAATAAATTTATACCTTCAATGGTCGTGGGCATATTGGCGCCTTCACTCACTAAATGAACTCCGTTATTAAGGAGGTTCTGAGCGTCCTTTTCATTGATTTCATTTTGAGTAGCGCTTGGGAAAGCACATTGGGCTTCATGATCCCATAAGGGATTAAAACCGGCGGAAGAATCGACTGCAGTATAAGTTGCGCTTTTATATTCGTCAGCATACTCATGTATCCTGCCTCTTCTTACATTTTTCAATTCTTTAATATATTCCAGTTTATGGCGATCGATACCTTCTTCATCATAAATATAGCCGCCGGAATCGGAAACCGTAACCGCTTTTCCGCCAAGATCGAGAATTTTTTCAATGGTATATTGGGCAACATTACCACTTCCGGACACGAGGCAGGTTTTATTATCCAATGTTTCATTTCTTGTGGAAAGCATTTCAGCGGCAAAATAGACTGCTCCGTAACCGGTTGCCTCCGGACGAATAAGAGAACCGCCCCAATTAAGCCCTTTACCGGTAAGAACGCCGGTGAATTCATTTTTTAGTCTCTTGTATTGTCCAAACAAGAATCCGATTTCTCTACCGCCAACACCGATGTCACCGGCCGGTATATCAGTATTAGGACCGATATGGCGATAAAGTTCGCTCATGAAACTTTGGCAGAAACGCATAACTTCATTATCACTTTTACCCCTGGGACTAAAATCAGAACCGCCTTTACCACCGCCCATTGACATACTTGTTAAGCTATTTTTTAATACCTGCTCAAATGCCAGAAATTTTAATATTCCAAGATTTACAGATGCATGAAACCTCAGGCCGCCTTTATAAGGACCAATAGCGCTATTCATCTCAATGCGGAATCCGCGATTAACCTGAACATCACCCTGATCATCAACCCATGGAATCCTAAACATGATAACGCGTTCAGGTTCAACCATTCTTTCCAATATTTTAGCTGCCCGGTATTCGATATGGCGGTCTAAAACCAGTGACAGGGATCCAACAACTTCTTCAACCGCCTGATGGAATTCCGGTTGAGCCGGATTTTTTGCTATTACTTCTGCAAGAAATGATTTTACAAAATCGCTCATTTTAACTTCCTTTTACTGTTTAATTATTGGTGGATTCAACTATTAAGTACAACACTTTTATTTAAAAAACAGGGATTAATCGTTAAAATTGGTTTGCCGTAACAGAAAGGACACTTATGAAAGTGCTTCAATTAACACCAGAGCAATGATACAAAATTTGCAGGTTAAAATAAAATAAAAAATTTATAAAAAAAATATAGCCGGATTATTCAATTATTTCCCATAGAGAATTATATTTCTCTGCGGTCTCTGTGTTTATATCTTTTTTCTATTCATCTCATGTTTGAAATTTGCAAACATAGCAATACCTTATCCATCAATGGATAGGTAATTGACTGTAATTCTATTCTTTTACCATTTCTAATGCTTGTGTCGTTGTATAATATTTAGCGATCATATTTGGTACTTCCCATGGAGGTAAATTTTCACCTGCTAAATAACGCAGATATCTTTTGGCAGTCTGAGCGAAATGGGCTTCATGCCCTATTCGATATTTATCAGGTATTATAATATGCCATTGTCCTTTACTTTCTTCAGTTTTAATTCCCGGAAAGGATATTTGCATATCATATATTGCCTTTTTAATCAGAGTTTTCAATTCGTTATATGCACTTTTCTTTTCGGGCTCAATATAAAGCTTAGCCTGGGAATTTTGTTCGGCATCCTGACGTATAATTATATTCGATTTTGTTCCCCTGATGATGGAATAAAAGGTGTCACTACTGCCTTCCGGAGCCTGGAATTTCCAATCTATTTTCACCCTTGCATGAACTCCATTTATTGTGTAATTCATCTCTCCATTAGAATAGACGTTCAATTTATCATTCTTAATGTAAACTTTCAGGTAATCGGGATATTCGCTAAGCTGTGTTATTTTTTCAAATTGACGACGGTTAATCTGTGTAGGCCAATGTTTAGCACTGTAAACATTAATATGGGTTTTATAATCAATGATCTGTTCCGGGAAACATGTCCATTGCACCAAATCTACCAAATGTGTAGTGACATCGACAATACCTTCACCGGCCTGGTTAACATCAAAATACCAGGCGGGACGTTTAACCGGATTTCCCCCTACGTATTTAAAAAAATGGTGTACGCTTTCCATAATAATTGCAGGATTAGCCTGCGTCCCATTGCTAAGCTTGCCAAAAATTTCTGACCTTGCGCAAAGTTCTTTTTGTAAGATGGATGTAATTTCGTTTCTTTCAGTCATGATATCATAAAGTAAGACGCCTTTTTCTTCGGCAGTAGTAAAAATATCTTTCAACAATTCGAAACCGGTCTTGTTGATACACATTGGTTTATCAGCGAGGACATTTAAACCCGCATCGATAGCGGATTTAATATAATGAATTTTCTTTTTATTATTTCCTGCCAGAATTACTAAATTTCCCGGCTTTTCTTTGATCATTCTTTCCCAATAATCAGGACCTGTGTAAACTTTCTCTTTCCAATGAGTGGGGTTCAATGTGCGATTATTAAACCTTTCAATGCTCGTTAGATGCTCTCGGATATCCGATTCTTTTGCGGCATAAACATAAGCAGTAGGAGAAACCTGATCGTACATATTTTTTTGCAATAAGGATGCGTGAAAATGGCCCGGATCTAATGTTGTAATTTTAATTTTGTCTATATTACGGTCTGATTCACTCATTTTTCATGTACCTTAAACATAAAATATAAACCAATGAACTACGAATGATAAGACAACTCCGATCAATCGATTTAATATAATTTTATTATGGAAATTATCACTTATTCTTCCACACTATTTTTCTCTGTGAAACTTTATCATTTCTGCGATCTTTGTGTAAAAGCTATCACAGAGTTCCACAAAGGAGGCACAAAGAACAACAGAGGTCGATAATACCTTGAATTCTCAGCATTCAGCAGTTAGTGGCAGCTTGAATTAAAAAATATTTTACTACTAAAGCTGAGAGATGAACACTGATCGCTTCTTTAGTAATTCTTTGTAATGTTCAATATTTGAACTACATCTTTATATCCACAACTCAGCGACGTGTATCAATATGTTGTTAATAAGTGAAAAAAACTTGACTATATTAAACCAGACGGACAGGCATAGGCAGGCCACGCCGCAGCTATTTCTTAATAAATCTTAGGTCTGGGTTCTCCTTGATAAGGTTCAGCGCCGAAATGTCCGTCTTTACTATGTTTAACTGATATTAAGCCTGTTTTTTTTGTTGAAGGCGCTTTAATAAAACCATGATAACGGCCCATCCAGTAATCCCTTAAAAAACCGGTTGGTTCCATAACACGATAGCCATGAGCTCCACCGTCATAGTCAAGAGTAAAACGGCTTGCACGTTTTACGCTTGTTTCTCGTGGTGACATGGCACGCGTACCGCCGGTGTAGGGAACATAACCCGGTTCGGTAAACAGGTCATCCCTAAATGAATTTTCGTAATTATGTTCAACACAATCTATTGTCCATTCGCGTAAACGTTGTACAGCTTTATCCACTTCACAATCATTACCGGTAATAGCGCCATAAATAAAATTGAACCAGGCAACCTGTTCGATTCTCTTTACTTCCCAGGTTCGTGCCAGGCTGCGGAGATAAATGGATTTTAAATTCGGATCATCTGTATAGCGTAATAGAGTATAATAAGACCTAAATGCTAAGTTATCATCCCAGGGAACAACATTTTCCGGAGGGAAAGTATTTTTTTGCCGAACCGTGTATTTATGATAACCCCAATCAAGCAATTGTTGAAAACCTTTTTCATATTTTTTATCTCCGGTAAGTGCGTAGGCAGATCGCATAAATGTTTGAGCTTCCAGGCCATTAAGTCCTTTATCAAAAGAACCGTAGGGTGTGAGAAGATTTTTAGGATCCCAACGACCCCAGCGGGTTGGCTTTCCATCCATATCTTTTAATACCCAGCCATTATCCATTATATAAGATGCTATCCGTGCAAGATGTTCCTTTGCTAAATCTTTTTCCTTACCTTGGGCAACGAGATCGTGAAAAAGAGAAACAGAATAAAAATGTGCTATCACTTCATCACTTGACGTATCTCCTTTCCAATACCATTTGCCATCTTTGGTAGGATACCATTTGGCAGGTAAACCTCCGGACCCGCCAGTGCTCATTTTATCCTTATCACCGGTTGTCGACCATATTGCACGGGCAATAAAACCGTCAATAGGAGTAATTCTATCCAGCCATAGCATTGCCTTAAAAGCATCAACCGCTTCCTGTCGTGCATTTTTATCTTTGGTAACAGCATATTTATAACACATAGCGGCGAGATATGGCGCTGTATGTCCGCCATCGTTATCGCTTATTTCCCGTATCCAATCATCTCCGTGTTTGTAGATTGTATGGATAAATCCTAGTCTTTTATGTCCCCATTTATCTAAGTGTTGTTCATAATAGTCTGCTTTTTTAAGAAGTGTATACGGTTCGTAGCTGATAATCCCTAATCCAGCGTCAGTAGCGATATAAACAATATTTTTACTCACAGCAATGTCGTTAACCTTATCCCCCGGGAGCCAGTGATGAGCGCCAAAATAATGCCAGTCATTGGTCAGCATGCGAATAGCGCCTTTTGTTGTTCCGATCCACAAATCATTATCGAATCCTCTCGTCAGGCAGGTTGTCTCTTCAAAGGGAAGACCATCCTTCCCTTTAAGGGTGGTTAAGGCTGAGCCGCGTAAAACAGCAAGTCCACGGTCAGTACTGATAAATAAACGACTTCCAAATACCTGCATATCGTGAGTATGGCGTGATGGTAACGTACCCCAGTCAATAAAATCCCGATTAACGACTCTGCCGTCAAACAGAACCAACCTGCCGGGTTGAAGAACATGAAGTGTGCTGTTGTAAGAATCGATTCTATCAATAGGGCCGATTTGAACAGGGTTGGCAAGTACCTGTGTACCATCTTCCATAATCATAGTCGCATCACTGGTATGATATCCCCCTTTTGGATTAATATTAAAAAAATTATTATTTTCGAGGCGGAAAATATCATTTCGCGTTGCAGCGTGGAGAGCTCCGTTGTGCATGCAGATATCAACATATTCACGATTATCCACTTTGAACCAATCATCGTTATTTAAGCGGTATAGTCCATCTTCAGCAAGAGCCCAAAGACTGGCGTTGTCGGTTAATAAACGTTTTACATTTTTCCTGACAGGTTGTAATGGAGCAAGCACATTATCCATAAGGATATATATCTGTTTATTCATCACTGTGTAACAGCGACCTTCATATTCTGCAACTGAAATAAGCGGTTCATCGGTTGGTATTTTTTTTGAAGTTTCCTGCAGATACACATAATCCTCGGCAGGTTCCCAATAATGATTTTGGGTTTTATACAGATCATCGGCGAGGGTTAATGTTATAAAAAATAATATAAATATTAGAATAGGTAATAACTTTAAACGGGAATTCATAGTGATACTCCTTTTATAATTTATGCTTTTACCAAAACATTGACAAT
>JAUVIB010000436.1 GCA_030592985.1 Calditrichaceae bacterium
ACATTAAAATAGTCGCCGGTTCCTCCCAATACGAGTATAGTGGACAGGTTCATATCCAAATACAGTTGTTTTACTTTGTCAATGAATGCGGTAATGGGTTCATCTTTTTTATTTACTAATTGCTGCATTTTTTTATCGCGAATCATGAAATTTGTTGCGCAAGTATCTTCATCCATTAATAAAACTTCGGCTCCGGCTTCAATAGCCTCAATGATTGCAGCTGCCTGGGATGTGCTGCCGCTGGCATTTTCGGTTGTAAACTCGTTGGTATCTTTACCATAAGGAAGATTTTTTATAAAGGAGGAAATATCAGTTTTGACAATAGATCGTCCGCTGTAGGCACGGATTTTTACCGTTTGTGGTAAAGAGACACAAAACTCTCTGCCATCATTGGGAATATGATTATATATACCATTTTCTATAGCCTTCAATAGAGTAGATTTTCCATGAAATCCGCCGCCAATAATCAAAGTAATACCATGTGGGATTCCCATACCTCTAACAACGCCGGTGTGAGGAAGTTTAATTGTTTTTGCCATACTCTCAGGGGTTCGAAAAGTGATTGCGGAGTCTTTTTCTAACGGTTTATCGCTTAATCCGCTTTTCCTTGGAAGAAGGGAACCATCGGCAATAAAAGCTGTTAAGCCAAGCGATGAAAGTTTGTTTCTGAGATACTCGGCGTCTTCTGCGGTTTCGATATGTTTGGCGAGGGCATATTTATCTATATTTTTTCTGTATAATGCGGCTTCGGCAATTTGCGGCAGCTCTGTGAATAACATTACACCCGCGGTTTGGGAGTCAATTATTCTACCTTTTGCCGGAAGTCCCACAAAGCAGCGGATTTCTATTGAGTGTTCATCAATTACAACACTACTCCTTTCAAGAATAGCCTGTCCAGGTTGATTAATCGTTATAACTCCGCTATTTCCCGTTCCTCGCCTGCCTTGGGCTATCCTGTAACCGGCGCTGAAAAAAAGACGTGCAATGAAATCACGGAAAGCAATTTCTGCTATTTTCGATTGGATATTCCAATTTATAATAGATTGATCGTTGCGTTTAACTATAATCCGATATAGGCCGATATGAGAAGGTGCATACGGATCCTTGGGGATTTGTTCAATAATAAGTTTAAATGCAGGGAAATCATACGCTCCGATCAAAGATTGGTAGGCTCCATAATCCCTTTTGTCAATTTCTTCTAATTTTTTTCTGAGGTCATTAAAGTCCATAATACCTCCCAAATGCCGTTAAACGCTTTTTAAAAATTCCATAACTTCCTGGGCGTGTTCTTTAACTTTAACTTTCGGGAATGTTTTTACAATCTCCCCATCGGGATTGATGATATAGGTAGAACGCACGATTCCCATAAACTCACGACCGTAAAGTTTCTTTTTTTGCCATGTTTCATATGTTTCGCATACATTACTTTCTTCATCACTAAGCAGCGAGAATAGTAAGTTATATTTTTCTGCAAATTTTTTGTGTCTGACAACCGAATCCTTACTAACGCCGAGAATGACCGCGTTGATTTTAGCGAAATCAGGCATCTCTTCCTGAAAAGTGCAAGCTTCGGTGATACATCCGGGTGTCATATCCTTTGGGTAAAAATAGAGGACAATCCATTTCCCCTTAAAATCAGATAAAGAGATATTATCATTATTTTGGTTGGGTAAGGTGAAACCGGGTGCAGCTGTTCCAATTTCTAACATGGTAGCTCCTATGGTAAGGAAATTAAAAAAAATGTTTCAATTTTATCGTTAAAATACTAAATTACCTGCTAAATGGCAATGAAGAAAGGAACATTAATATGAAATTTAACTTAAATGATCCGGAGAAAAAGTTTTTATTAGAATTAGCAAGAAAAACAATTCTTAATTATTTACATAACAATGATCCCTTAAAAGTTGATTATTATTCCGAAACAATAAAAGAAAAATGCGGTGTATTTGTCACTCTCGAGAAAGAAAATAATTTAAGGGGGTGTATAGGCTATGTGGAGGGGTATATGCCCTTGCAAGATGCTGTTCAGGATAATGCCTTTTCGGCTGCATTTAAAGACCCAAGATTCCCATCGTTATCATTAAAGGAGTTTGAACAAATAGAAATAGAAATTTCTGTTCTTACACCGCTTGAACGTGTAACGGATATTTCGGAAATAAAAGTTGGACGAGATGGGTTGATTATTAAAAATGGATTATATCAGGGATTGCTTTTGCCACAGGTTGCCACTGATTGGGGCTGGGATCGAATTCAGTTTTTGGAACAGACTTGTCGGAAGGCCGGATTACCGATCAATGCATGGAAAGATAAAGATACGGAAATCCAAAAATTTACAGCGCTGATTTTTAGCGAGAAAGAATCTTTGTAATTTGATAAAAGGGATATGGAATGAATGAACCTGTTAAGGTTACCGTTATAAGCATTCTTTTGAATGTTTTTCTCGGGGTGTTAAAATTGGTTGTCGGTATTGTGGGGAAAAGTGCAGCGCTTGTTGCTGATGGAATTCACTCTTTCTCCGATTTTGTCAGCGATATGGTTGTGCTGGTTGGTATTAAACTCGGTGAAAAGCCGGTAGATGAAGGACACAATTACGGGCATGGTAAATTTGAAACATTTTCCACCGTAATATTGGGTGTAATTTTATTTGGCGCAGGTATTATGATTTTTTGGGAAGCGCTTATTAAAATATACGATGCCTATCATGGTGAAATACTTGTGAAGCCGAAGACGATTGCTGTAGGTGTGGCTGCACTATCTATTTTGATTAAGGAATTACTTTTCCGCTATACAAAATATATTGGGGAAAAAACAAAAAAGCCGTCTCTTATTGCCAATGCCTGGCACCATCGAAGCGACGCACTATCGTCGGTAGCTGCATTTATCGGAATCGGTGGCGCCATTATTTTGGGTGAAAGCTGGCGGATTTTAGATCCCGTAGCGGCCATCGTAGTGAGCTATTTCATCCTGAAAGTAGCGGGAATGATTTTAATACAGAGTTTAAACGAACTTTTGGAAGCGTCATTAGATAATGATGAGCGGACAAATATATTAAAAATAGTTAAAGCGGTCCCGGGAGCGAAAAATCCTCATAATTTAAGGACACGTAAAGTTGGGAACGTGATTGCTATAGAACTTCATCTGTGGGTTGATCCTGCTTTAAATGTCGTTGATGCGCATGATATATCATCAGATGTGGAGAATAATTTAAAAAATTATTATGGGGGAAATACCATTATTTCCGTCCATATTGAGCCTGAAAAAGAAGTAACTATATAAATATTTTCTTTTCGATAAATACTCAATATCCAACACGAAATTTTCAATAACCATCGGCAATGAGTCTTCCTTCGTCAGTTGGA
>JAUVIB010000141.1 GCA_030592985.1 Calditrichaceae bacterium
GACAAAAATAATTGCCGATATAAGTTACCAGGTTGATTCATTTGATGAAATTCCCGCGGCCATTGAATATTGTTTAAGACATCCCAATGAAAAACAAGAGGCGCGTCGGGCGGCAAATAAGAAATTGTTCTTAGCTCTTGATGGTAAGGCAGGGAAACGAGCGGCAGGTTATATTAAAGATATTATTGACGGGAAAGAATATCTTTGATGTGGTTTTATCGGGACTAACCGGAATAACGAATAACTTCCTAATTGATCTAATTCACCTAATTGTCCGTAAGACTCTCAATGAAAATTTATCTTAAATCAATATTCGTCAATCATTGTTCAAAAAAATATCATAGTGAAATATTATTTAGAGCTGATTATTATTCCGTTTTTATTTTTATATCGCCCTCAATATAACGGTGAATAAGTCCGGAAATCAGTGTTTGGTACGGTATGCCCATCTCCATTGATTTTTTCCGAATACCGGTATAATCATGTTCGTAAAGCCGGATTGTAATGCGTCTCTCTTTCTTAAATGTATTTCGAGCTGCTTCTTTTATTGAGGCAATTTCTTTTTTTGTAGGTTCAGAGAGTTCTATCTCATCGGATTCAAGCGCTTCTAATATCTTCTTTTCTTCCTGATCTAACTTCATTTTAAGCCTCTCGCGATTTTATAGAGATTTGTTGCTTTTCTGCTTGGAATAATTCTTTTTAAAAAAATACATTCTTTTCCAATTACGTGTGGAACAAGATAAATGTAATTATCAACCATAACATAATATATCTTCTGACCTGGATAATCAATTTGGTTGGGATGTTCTGATATTTTCCATACATCGCCTTGTGCCAAATGGAAAATTATCTTTTCAAAAGATATATTTCTTTCTTTTTTTAATGTTATATTTTTAGTCGGATCCCATTCATATCTCATACTACGTAATGTACATCTTTTGTCGGTACAAGTCAAGGTTGGGTATGATCCAATTAGTCAGATTTATTAAGTTGAAAAAGGTGATTTAGACTTATCTTACAATCTTTCTTTTATCAATTGAGGGATTTTGTGATTTAGGTAAGTCGATTATTACCTATAAAGTGTCACAAAGTGATCGCACCGTTCTGGATGTGACAAAAATGATAGCCGATATAAGTTATCAGGTGGATTCTTTTGATGAAAATTTATCCGCAAGAAACGCTGTAGTTCCATTTTTTTGTAAAAAATTACATTTTAGCTTGAATTTCTGTTTAAATCCAAATATTTCGTAATTTTTCAAGTCAAACTTAAAAAATAATCTAAATATTTCAGATACACCTGAAAAATTATTGATTTTTTATTATTTTGTATTATATTCTGTTTATCTATTTAACGAAATAAAGCAAAAAAATGATTGACAGATTAATAAAAGAAAAAATAAGATCCCGCTTTTTTAATGGTAAGGTAATTGTTTTGCTTGGAGCAAGACGGGTAGGCAAAACAACATTATCAAAAATATTTGCCGATGAAATTGACAAACCTGTAGTCTATTTAAATGGAGATGAATATGATGTGCGTGAATTGTTTAATAATGCTACATCGACAAAGTTAAAAGCGACGATCGGTAAAGGGGAGTTTGTAATTATTGATGAAGCTCAAAGAATAGAGAATATTGGTCTCGCATTGAAATTAATCGTAGATAATTATCCTCAGATACAAGTTTTGGCTACAGGGTCATCTTCTTTTGAATTGGGAAATAAATTAAACGAACCCCTTACCGGACGTAAAATCGAATATATTTTATGGCCATTATCTTTTAGCGAAATGTTAAATTATACGGATATATTACAAGAAAAACGTTTATTGGAGCACCGCTTGATTTATGGATATTATCCTGAAGTTGTAATAAATCAGGGAAATGAACAAGAGGTATTAAAAGAAATAACCAATAGTTATTTATACAAAGATATAATCACACTTGGAAAAATAAAAAAATATACAAAATTAGAAAAATTAGTACAGGCTCTTGCTTTCCAGATTGGCAATGAGGTTTCGTATAATGAGCTGGCAGGATTGACGGGGTTAACTCAGGAAACGGTAGAAAACTATATTGATATTTTAGAAAAATCGTTTATTGTATTCCGCCTTAGAGCATTGAAGCGTAACCTAAGAAATGAATTAAAAAAAGCAAAAAAGGTATATTTTTATGATCTTGGCGTAAGGAATGCCGTAATACGTAATTTTAATCCGCTGTCGCTGCGAAATGATACGGGAGCGTTATGGGAAAATTTTATTATCTGCGAAAGATTGAAAAGTAATCAAATTAATGATAAATGGGTAAATACATATTTTTGGCGGACTACCTATCAGCAGGAAATAGATTATATTGAAGAATATGGCGGCAAAATGTACGCGTATGAATTTAAATGGACTAAAAAGTCAAAAGTACGTTTTCCGAAAAAATTCAAAGAAGCTTATCCGCAAAGCGAATGCAGTGTAATTACACCAGATAACTTTGAATCGTTTATTAGTTGATGTTAGTATAATTGAACAGGAATGATGGCATATCCTTTATAAATGATATGATTAAAAGTATTTCGATAATGTATGATGCATTACTCTTCATTAATCTTCCCATTTACAAGAATTTGCTTAGAGTTTCTTAAATGGAAAAGATGGATATCAATCCTGAAGAGTATCCCGTTTTATATTCCGCCATTTCCTCTTTATAGTTTTTTCCCGCAATATTTACAATAAACGGCGTCGTCATCATGGCCTTCTGCGCTGCAATTGGGACAAGATTGAGTGTTGACATTTTTAAAACTTTTAGTCATCTCCGTGGTTACAATCCCTGTAGGTACAGCAATAATCGCATAACCGAGAATCATAATTAAGGCGGCAATAGTTTGTCCCAGCGGTGTTTGCGGTGAAACGTCACCGTAACCCACAGTGGTTAAGGTAACAATAGCCCAATAGATACTGCGCGGAATACTGGTAAAACCGTTTTCAGCACCTTCTATGAGATACATAACCGATCCCATAATAGATACAATGGTCAGAATAAAAAAGAGGAAAATTGTTATTTTTCTGCGGCTGGCTTTCAGCGCTTTCATTAGTTGCGCTGATTCTCCGAGAAACTTAGCGAGTTTTAGAACGCGGAAAATACGCAATACGCGCAGCAGGCGTACAACCATTAATACCTGACTTCCCGGAAAAAACAGGCTGAAATAGGTGGGCAGAACCGCCAGCAGATCGATAATACCAAAAAAACTGAAAATATAATGTCGCGGAGTACTTACCGCCAGAATTCTTAAGATATACTCAATGCTAAAGATGATTGTAAAAAACCATTCTAAGGTTTGTAGAAGGTAGCCGTGTTCGCTGTTTACGGATGCGATGCTGTCTAATAAGACGACGAAGACGCTTAATACAATACTGATAATCAAGGCGATGTCAAAGGCTTTTCCCGCCCTTGTATCGGCTTCAAATATAATCGTATGTAAACGTCTACGCCATGGTGATAGCTGTTGATTGTTCATTTAAATTATTCCACTTTTAAAGATAATGGTTTCGTTTGTTTTTTATTATATCATCTTGATAAAAAGTTATTTAATAAGTTAAAAAAAACTTAGATTATTTTTTATTTACCCTTTTTTCAGCTGGACAACAATTTATCCAGCAGGTCTGGGCGATTTATTTTATCTAATAAATTCCTAATTTTATGTAGGTTTTCCCTTTTATACCAGAAAAAGAACAACCTTTGATTCAATTTATCTTGTTTCGTTTTGGCCGTGAAAATTTTCTTCATGGTACCAGGATGATAACCTGAATAATAAATAACCGTTGCCACCGTCATGGGAGTGGGTGTAAAATCCTGTATTTGCTCCAATTTAAATCCTAATTTTTTACTCTCTATGGCCAAATCAGCCATATCAATCAGCTCGCTTCCCGGATGACTGGAGATGAAATAGGGAATTAACTGCTGATTAAGACCGTAATTTTTATTAATTTGTTCGAATTTCATTTTAAGTTTTTTAAAGAGATCAAAAGAAGGTTTACGCATTATTTTTAAAACGGTATCAGATGTGTGTTCCGGCGCTACTTTTAATCGCCCTGAAATATGTTTATTTATCACGGTTTTTAAATAGTCATCATTTCTCCTCTTTTTATTATCCGATAAAAAGAGATCATAGCGGATACCGCTTGAGATGAATGCCTTTTTTACTTTTGGGTGATAATCTACCTTTTTATAAATATTGAGAAGCTCTCCATGGTCCGTGTTTAAATTATTGCAGATTGACGGATAGATACAAGAGGGACGAACACAATGATCACATAAAGATTGATCAACACCCATCATTTTATACATATTGGCAGAGGGACCGCCGAGATCGCTGATATATCCTTTAAAATCAACCATTTGGGTAATACTTTCAACCTCTTTCAAAATTGATTTTTCGGATCGACTAACAATATCCCTTCCCTGATGCGCAGAAATAGTACAAAAACTACAGCCTCCGAAACAGCCTCTATGTAGGTTGATAGAATGTTTGATCATATCATATGCCGGAATGGGCTTTTTCTTATGGTATTTAGGATGAGGAAGCCGTGTATAGGGAAGGTCAAAGGATTGGTCGATCTCCTTTTCACTCATCAGAGGATAAGGTGGATTAATAACCAGCGACTCTCCATAAACATTTTGAATCAAGCGTTTCGCCTGGCGATTATTAGATTCCCGCTCAATAATTTTAAAGTTAGCGGCAAAAGAACGCTTATCTTTGAGACATTTTCGATGGGATGCTAACTCAATATCTTCCCATTTCTTTACTCTCGGAATAGAGTCTGATGTTAGAAATGCCGTTTGTGGAATGGTTTTTAACGAACTAAAAGGAACGCCTTTTTCAAGAAGTTTTATTATCTCCCTAATAGGGTTATCGCCCATACCATAAACTAATAAATCGGCTCCGGTTTCTTTTATAATCGAAGGCTTAAGGATGTTTGACCAATAGTCGTAATGAGTTACTCTACGCAGTGAGGCTTCAATGCCGCCGATAATAACAGGCGTATCAGGATACAAATCTTTTAATATTTTACTGTACACAGTAAGCGCATAATCGGGACGAGAATTCGTTTCACCGCCAGGCGTATAGGCGTCGTTAGAGCGGCGGCGTTTATTGGCAGTGTAATGGTTGATCATGGAATCCATATTTCCGGAGGTTAGACCGAAAAAGAGGAGAGGCTCACCGAATTTTTTAAAATCACGCAAATCATCACGCCAGTTGGGTTGAGGGATAAGAGCGACTCTTAAACCGGCTTGTTCAATTATTCTACCGATTACCGCGGCTCCGAAAGCCGGATGGTCCACATAGGCGTCTCCGGTGATTAGAATAACATCTAATTCCTGCCAGCCCCGTTGCTTCACCTCTTTAAGAGTTATGGGAAGCCATTTTGATTTTTCTATATTTGATTGTATCACACAGTTATTTTCTTATAATGGTACATTGTTTAAAAGTTAAACGATAATCGGGAATAAATTATTCTATTATTTATCTAAATTATCTTTCTTCCTAATTGCCTGAATTATTAGAGGCCAAGATTCAATATAACATAGGAATTGAGTTAAATTTACCTTGAAATGTCCTGTTTTATCTTAACCACTTGTAATTTACTGAATTTTAACTTCCTTTTCTCAATATTTTGGAAAGCTGTGAAAGAAAATAATTCTTCCACTACACAGCTATCCATTTAAATTAAGTTTGCGCAATTAGAAGCAACGTACTATATTTGTCAAAAAATAACAATAAAATATTTAAGTTATAGTTTAATCCTTAAAAAAACAGGAGTCAAAATGTCAATGATTCGTAAACGTACAGCCATCCTGGTTGCCGGTGGACCGGCTCCGGGTATAAATAGTGTTATTGGTGCTGCCACAATAAGATCAATACTTTCCGGTTCGGAAGTAATTGGAATAAAGGATGGTTTCCATTGGATTATGCAGGGTGATATTTCTCATGTCGTTCCCTTAACCATAGAAGAAGTAAGCCGCATCCATTTCCGTGGTGGTTCCTATATCGGAATTGCCCGCGATAATCCTACTAAAAATCCCAAACATCTCGAAAATACAGTTACCTCTTTGCTACGTTTAAACGTTAACCAATTAATAACCATTGGTGGTGACGATACAGCTTATTCAGCCTATCGGGTTGAGCAGGTAGCTGATGGTCGGGTAAGAGTGGCTCATGTTCCCAAAACGATTGATAATGATTTAAGCCTTCCGGGCACCATCAGCACTTTTGGTTTTCAGACGGCGCGTCATCTCGGTGTAGAGATTGTTAAAAATATTATGACCGACGCCAGAACCACTTCCCGCTGGTATTTTGTAATTACCATGGGTCGGAAAGCAGGACATCTTGCATTGGGTATTGGTAAATCCGCCGGCGCTACACTTACTATGATTCCTGAAGAATTTGGCGACAAAAAAATAAAATTCAAACAATTGGTTGATATTCTTGTCGGCGCCATGATTAAGCGCCTCAGCTATGGCCGTTATGACGGTGTGGCAATTATTGCGGAGGGGTTGCTTGAAAAATTGGATCCTGAGGATTTTGAGAAAATTGTTAATACTGAAAGGGACGCTCATGATAATATCCGTCTCGCTGAAATCAGTTTTGGTGATATTCTTAAGCAGGCCGTTCAAAATCGTTTAGGTGAATTTGGAATTAAAATAACAGTAGTTTCGAAAAATATCGGTTATGAGTTAAGATGTGCGGATCCGATCCCTTTTGATATGGAATATTGCCGTGATCTCGGATTTATGGCTGCTAAGTTTTTACATGACGGTGGTAGCGGAGCGCTTGTATCCGTTCAGGATGGACGCTTTGTTCCCATGTATTTTAAGAAGATAATAGATCCTAAAACCAAACGCATGCAGATCAGAATGGTTGATATTAAATCAGAAAGCTATATTGTGGCTCAACGATATATGATTCGATTGAATCACGAAGATTTTGATGATGCTCATGAATTGGCAAAGTATGCTGCCACAACGGGGATTTCTCTTGAGGATTTCCGCGAACAATTCGAATACATTGTAAGAGATGCAACGGTTGATCATGGCGGTAAAGATGGCTTGGCCATCCAGGATAAAGGGAACAGTAATAAAAAAGTATCAAAATAAATCGCATTTTTTTGAAACTTACCTTGACATTAACAACCCCGCTTTCTTAAATTGGGGCGGGGGTTCTCCTTCCAATAATTAATAATTATAAATGATATATAGTGTCTGAACGAAAACAGTTAATCAATAAAAAATGTAGCATAACGGTGTCATTGCGCTGCGCCTGCCTTAGGCACGGAGAAGCGTAAGCGACGAAGCAATCCCAATAAAAAACATGGTTACATCTCCAAAATAGATTGCCGCGCCGGGATAAATTCTCCCGATCAGTCGGGACAATGACAAAATTCACTTTTCGTTCAGGCACTATTTAGTCTAAAATATATTCATTATCACTCTATAAACAATGTTTAAATTATTTGAGTAATGTTAATACCTTCTCTGCCACAATATCATCAAACAAAAGTGATAGTGCTTCTATAAGGTTTTCAGGGGCCTTCCGGGTGCGCAGCTGTTCTAACCAGTTGTTTAAAACATTCCGTCGTTGAAAGGAATCCAGTTTCAGTATTGTAATTACTTTTTCATTGATAA
>JAUVIB010000032.1 GCA_030592985.1 Calditrichaceae bacterium
AATCAAGTTTATTAAGTTTTAAGTAGCGATAAAACCACATTCATTAGGGAACAATAAATATAGTTGAGGTATTACACAATGATAAATAACATTACAGACAGAATCGACAAATTGGGATTGTCTGAAAAGTTAATTTTAGTTGAGGACATTTGGGATTCAATTGCCCGGGACAATGCCGAATTACCGATGCCGGAATGGCAAAAATCCGAACTGGATAAAAGATATATAGAGCTTGAAAATGGTAAATTAAAACTTCATGATTGGCAGGGAGTTCACGAGGAATTAAGGAATCAGTACAAATGAATCTTCATTACACCGACAGGTCCAAAAATGATGTTGAGTTGGCATTTCAGTGGTATGAAAAACAAAGAAGGGGGCTGGGGTTTGAATATACTGAGAAACAACAGGGGAAAACTTCTGGTTCAAGGGTCGCATTTATTAATATGCAGACAAAACACATTCTGAGGTTACATAAACCTCATCCAGGGAACCAGTTAAAGCTTTACCAGATCGATCTTATTCTGAATGAACTAAAAGAGCGAGGTATATTAAGATGAAAAATGTATTAAAATATAAAAAGTTTTTGGCTCATGTTCAATATAGTACAGAAGATGATGTATTTTTTGGAAAAATTGATGGAATTAATGATCTCGTTACATTTGAAGGTACAAATACTGTCGAGTTAAAGTCTGCATTTCATGAGGCAGTAGATGATTATATTATACTCTGTCAAGAGCATTCAAAGGATATATTTAAATCATACAAAGGTTCTTTTAATATCAGAGTTTCTCCTGAACTGCATAGAAAAGTAAGTAATATAGCCCTTATGCAAGGTGTTTCGTTAAATCAATTTGTACAGAGCGCATTGGAGCATGAAGTATCAGACCAACAAAAGATTATAACCCAAACATAACAACGCTTAGATGCGTGGTTAAATTGTTGGATGGAAATGAAACTAATAAAACTGAGCGGGCACAGATGCTATGATTTAAAGTTTGGCTTAACTCGGTGTAAATTATAATTACCATAAAGATAAACTGCTATTACTCCAGGTAGCTTATCTCAACATTATTTTTGTATTTTTTCAATCACTCCCGGTAAAATTTCATTCACTTTTTTTGCAGCATTTTCAAAAGCCTTTACAGCGGCCTTGTCATAATCGAGCTGAATACCTTTAATATCGGTAATGGAGTTTTTATATATCTCGGCGCCGCTGTTCATATCGAGAACAGAGATATTAAGGTCAACGTACGTGGTAAACATTCCATGATATTCACTTCCTTTGCGAGCCACAGCTTTTAATTCCATAACAATAGCCGCATTGGACATATCCTGAACAAATGAAAATCCCTGATCTGTTAGAATATTCTTTACTTTCGGTTCAACATATAAGATTCCGGCGTCTTTATTTAGATGTACCTCCTCAACAATCAAATAAACAGATAATCCTGATACCTTCAAAATAAATTTTGTTTCGGGCAACGACAGGTTTTTAACCGAGTTAGCAATAATAGGGGAGACACCGCTTTTTAAGTACTCGGAAAAATCCGGTTGAATTTTAATCATTTGAATTTTATCGGTTGCGGTGATTTTAGCGAGACGGCTTTTTGCTATGCCGGCTGAATTTGTTGTTGCAATACTTTGCAGATCGCCGGAACCGCGTGTAAAAATATATTTTAATTTTAAATTTGAAATAGGAGCGTCATTCCCTGATGCAGATGAATATACTGATTTTACTTCAAGCGGGCTTTTTAAAGGCTGACCGACCGTAGCGCTTAGGCTGGGATTAACAGCCTGAAGCGTAATGCTGGTTAGAATATTCTGTATGGAAGAGTATATTTCATTGAACAAAAAGACTTCATTCCCATTATATTGGACTTGCAATGGTTCTGCAATTACATCATTTAAAGGATTTAAGGCTTGTATATAATATATTAAAGCGGAAGAAATTTTTCCTGATTTTTCTGCAGCATATCCTTTTTTAAGCATATCGAGGGAAAGTCCGGTAGCTTTGTCAATCTTGGCACGTTTATTAGCCGCATAACGCGCCTTTGACAGGCGATAATACGACCAGTAGATATCCTCATCTTCCCAAACCGCCATAAGTTCATAGCCCTCAATATTCGCTTCCGTTGAAGAACGTACCTGCTTGCGTACATCTTCTTCAACCATACCGGATTTTTCAATAATCTTATGAATAAACTCGCTTGATATATTTACCATAATTTCAGATGCAAGATCATTTAAGGCATTATTTTTTGAGATATTCCGAAAATTACTTTCACTTTTTGATGCTTCACCAATGCCAATATAATATGAACTATTAACCGGTCTCTTTTTTACCCAGTTTGGGGTTTTATCAGCGTAGGATAACGAGACAAAAAACATCATAAAAACAATTTGAGTTACCGGCAATATTTTTTTTAGTGGATACAGTGTCATTTTATTCTCCAGGTTAACTTTGGTTATTTTTGTATAGAAAACTGTCTTTAATTTAAAGTAAAATGACAAAAAATACAATGCTGAAAATAATAAAGTGTTTTTCTAATAAATGATTTATTAAAATTTGATTATGCTCAAGGAAATATTTATATTATAAGCCTTTAAAAATTAATTAGTTATTAACTAAGTATAAACAAATATTTAGCTTTATTTCAAAGGAGTTGTAATGCTTAAACCACAAAGAAAGATGAAGAAAAAAGAGATTAAAGAAGATAAATTCGTACAATTTACCCTGGAAGCAAAAAGCTACGTTGAAGAAAATTCCAAAAGAGTAACGATGTTAGCCGGAGGAGTATTTGCAATAATTGTACTTATCATGTTGTACGTATATCTGCATAATAATACCTTAATAGAAGCTACAACATTAATGGGAAAAGCTTCTGTGGAATATCAGGCAATGAATTATAGTACGGCTAAAGTATTTCTGGAAACCTTAATAGAGGATTATTCCGGCACAGACGCCGCCAGTCAGGGACTTTTTCTTCTTGGTAACCTTTATTTTAAGGAAAAAAATATTTCGGAAGCTAAAAAATATTTCCAGGAATTTATAGATTCTTACAGTGATACAGACATTCTTCTCGCATCGGGATATGCGGGAATTGCGGCTTGCTTATCATCGGAAGGAAATTTTGAGAGCGCCGCTGAAAATTATATGAAAGCATATAAAGCAACTCCTGAACTTCTTGAATCTGCCGATTATCTCTATTTTACCGGAATTAATTATCGTAAAGCAGAAAATTATGACAAAGCAAGAGATGCTTTTCGTAAAGTCAATGAAGAATTTGAAGATTCCTCCAGAAGCTTTGATGCAAAAGAAGAGTTATTATTAATTGCTAATAAATAATGAGAATTTACGAAGAAGCAAAAAAATATTTTATTGATGTTTATAAGCAATTTGAGATAGATGTAGACCGGGGTCAGGGAGTTTATCTTTACGATAAAAATGGAAACAAATATCTTGATTTCCTATCGGGTATTGCTGCTAATGCCCTGGGATATAATCATCCTGAAGTTATTAAATCAATTAATGCTCAATTAGGACGGAATCTTCATTTAAGCAATTATTATGTTCAAGATATCCAGGTGCAATTTGCCGAAAAACTTCTTTCATTAACTCCTTTTTCTAAACTATTTTTAACTAACTCCGGAACAGAAGCAATTGAAGGACTGTTAAAAGTTGTTAAAAAATGGGGGAGGCACTATAAAAAAAATGAAATTATTGCCTTTGAGGGAAGTTTCCATGGACGTAGTTTAGGCGCGCTTTCTTTAACCTTACAATCAAAATATCAAAAGAATTTCTTACCCTTACTTCCAAATATCGTCACTGTACCACGCAATAATGTGGATGCCTTTATAAATGCAGTTAATGATAATACTACAGCTGTTTTTTATGAAGGAATTAGCGGTGAAGGCGGAATACGCCCAATTTCTTCAAGCCTCTTAAAAATAATGCAGGAAATGAAAGAAAAATACAACTATTTATTAATTGCGGATGAAATACAGACCGGTGTCGGTCGAACAGGTAGTTTTTATTATTTTGAACAAACAGAGGTCATACCTGATGCTGTTGCAACAGCGAAAGCATTGGGAGGAGGATTACCCTTAGGGGCCTTTTTACTTTCTGAAGAATTATCCACGATTCTTGATCCCGGTGAACATGGTACAACTTACGGGGGGAATCCTTTGGCCTGCGCAGCAGGATTGGCTTCCATCAAGGTAATTTCCGAAAAATTGTTTTTAGAAAAGGTGCAAAATAATGGTACTTATTTTAAAGAACAATTAAGTGAATTAGCGGCAAATTATAATAAAGTTATTAAGGATATTCGTGGTAACGGATTAATGATAGGTTTAGAGGTGGAGGAGAGAGCGGCGGAGATTTTAAGCAGCGCCTTCAATTTTGGTTTACTTTTCAATATTGCAGGCGGAAATACTCTGCGTTTTGTCCCTCCATTAATTATTAATCGTTCACACATTGATGAAGCAATGGATAGATTAACTGACACTTTTAAATTGCTGTTTTAATCTTATTATTGGAGTGATTTATGGACTTTACGGCAGAACCTTTTCGTATTAAAGTTGTTGAACCAATTAAAAAGACAACCTTAGAAGAGCGCGAGCAATTAATAAAGCAGGCTGGATATAATATTTTTTTATTGCCCGCTGAAAAGATAGTTGTGGATTTACTAACGGATTCAGGTACATCGGCAATGAGCGATAACCAATGGGCCGGTATGATGCTTGGTGATGAATCTTATGCCGGAAGTAAAAATTATTACCATTTTGAAAAAACTATAAAAGATATTTTTGGATTTAAGAGTATTATCCCTACACACCAGGGACGCGTTGCCGAAAATCTTCTTTTTTCTAATATTATAAAACAGGGTAATGTAATACCCAATAACAGCCATTTTGATACCACAAGGGCAAATATTGAATATAATGGCGGCATTGCAGTTGATTGTGTTATTGATGAAGGACTTGATCCGGCTTTTGAGCACCCTTTTAAAGGTAATATTGATATAAATAAACTAATTTCTGTAATTGAAGAAAATGGTGTAAATAATGTTCCTCTCATCATCATTACCATAACAAATAATAGTGGTGGCGGACAACCGGTATCAATGCAGAATATAAAAGATGTAAGTGAGGTTGCCAAAAAATATGATATTCCCCTGTTTTTTGATGCCTGCCGTTTTGCTGAAAATTGTTATTTTATTAAAGAGCGTGAAAAGGGATATGACAATAAATCTGTAAAAGAGATTGCACAAGAACTGTTTGCATATGGCGATGGATGTACTATGAGCGCCAAGAAAGACGGACTTGTTAATATGGGAGGTTTTTTAGCATTAAATAACGAAAATTTGGCCCAAAATATTACTAATATGTTAATCCTGATAGAAGGTTTTCCTACTTATGGCGGATTAGCAGGCAGGGATTTGGAAGTGATTGCGCGCGGCTTAAAAGAGGTTTTGAATGAAGACTATTTAAACTTTCGAATAAACCAGATACGTTTATTAGGGAAATTGCTTACCGATAATAAAATACCTATTATTCAGCCTACGGGTGGACATGCTATTTACATCGATGCAAAAGCATTTCTTCCTCATATTCCACAAAATGAATTTCCGGCACAGTCTCTGGTTGTTGAACTCTATAAGGTAGGCGGTATTAGAGCCGTTGAGATTGGAAGCTTGATGTTCGGAAAAACTGATAAAAAAACAGGTGAAATAAAACACCCGAAATTAGAATTAGTCCGACTTGCTATACCTCGTCGTGTTTATACAAATATGCATATGCAGTATGTATCTGAAGTTCTTAAAGAAATATCACTAACTAAACATAATTTGAAAGGCATGAAGATATTATACCAAGCTGCGATTTTAAGGCATTTTACCGTAAAGCTAAGATATGTATAACTCAGTTTTAATTTTACTTATTTTTTAATAGGTTTAAACTCTATGTAGTGTCTGAACGAAAAGTGAGGAAAATGTCATTTCGAGCGAAGTCGCCTGCCCGCCAATTTTTTAAGGCGCGGAGAAATATATAAATTATTGTAAACGTTCAAGTTAAAGATTTCTTCCCGACGCGTCGGGATCGAAATGACGAAAAATGTGACTTTTCGTTCAGACACTATGTAAGTTATACTTTAAAATGGAACAAATAAAGATTTAGAACATAAGATAATTATTGAGACAGAATGTATTTTTCGGAGATCTACTATTATGATTAGCGAGACATTATTTAAACGGCTGTTTCACGCAACAGACATCACTGTAATGACAGGAGAAAATTTTTCAACGCAAAGCAGATTTATGTTTGATGCGGAGTGGGGTGGATATCCGGTAAATAAAATAACTTCTCTAAAAACTCTTAAAAGTAATCCTGAAATATTTTGGAAATATATAAAACATGTTAAATCTTCGATAAAGTCAGTAAAACCAAATTTAGGCCATTATTCTTTAATTGATATGGAACGTTTTTTTAATTTGGTAACAATTATCACTGAAAATATTGATGGATTGCATCAATTGGCTGGAAGCAACAAAGTATTAGAACTAAATGGTAATATTAATGAGACCTATTGCATCGATTGTAAGAATAAAATTGAAGATCAAAATGATCCAATCTTATCACAATTGATTCCCAAATGTCCAAAATGCGGCGGGTTATTGCGTCCTGATATTAAACTTACGGAAGAAGTTTCGCATGAAAAAGCTTTAAAGGAAGCTCAAGATGTTTCTTCTTTTTGTGAAGTATTCTTTTTAGTTGGAATTAATGAATACAAAGAGCCTGCGTCTAATATGCCATATATTTCCAAAGCAAATGGATCATATTTAATTGAAATAAATGAAGAGAGAACTTCATTATCCGACACTGTAAATGAATTTGTTCAGGCTAATCCTGCTGAAATTCTTCCTAAAATCGCATTGGTATTGGATAAATTAAAATCAAAACATAAATAGGAATACAATAATTGCAGTTAAACAAATTTAATTTATTAGCAATAAGCATCATCATCTTTATTAGTAGTTGTGCTTATTATAATACATTTTTTAATGCCAAGCAAAGCTATGAACTTGCTCAAAAAAAGCGAAAATCTACAAGAACCAATAAAGTCTCATCGGAGAGTAGAACTAATTACGAGAAAACTATCAAAAAGTGCTGGAAGTTAATAGATTTTTATTCAGACAGCAGTAAATATGCTGATGATGCACTTTTGCTCATAGGTAAATCTCATTATCAACTTGAAGAGTATGCGAAATCAGCGCGAATATTTGAACAATTTATCCCTAAATATTATGACAGTAAACTTATTCCCGAAGCTAAGTTATGGTTGGCCAGGACCTATGTTAAATTAGACAAAGATATTCTGGCTCTTGATCTGTTACAGAATTTCTTTGAGGACAATAAAACATCAAAAAATATCGCTTCTCAGGTTTTTTATGTATTAGGTGAACTTTACATAAAAAGCGGAGAGAAAGAAAAAGCTGTTGAAAATTTGAACAAATGCATAAAAATAACAGATGATGATGAATTAGCAGGTGGTGCCCAATTATTAATTGCCAAAAATTTTATGGAACTCGGAGAGTTTGAGAATGCTATTGCAAATTTTAAAAAAACCAGGAAACACTATATTCCTGTTATGCAGCATTTCCATAGTCTTATGTTCGAGATTGATGCTCTTGATTCCCTCGGCCAGTTTGATAAAAGCGAAATACTTCTAAAAAAAATGCTCAGCGATGAACGTTTTAAAGATCAATATTCCATAATAGAAACAAAATTAATAAATACATACGAATTCCAAAATGCACAAATTTCATTTATCATAGATAGTTATCGTGATATTATCTTTCGATATAAAAAAACAGAGGGAGCCGCATTAGCTTCCTTCAATCTGGCTCAAGTCTTTGAATTTGATTTGGGGGTTTTTGATTCCGCGGAATATTATTATGGGAATGTTAAAAAAATATTTCCGAAAACAGAATTTGTGAAGGAAGCTGCGAGACGTAAAAAATTATTAACTGAATATTTAAAAATTCACAATCAACTTGTTCAAGACAGGCAAGATTTGACTCGTATTGCTGCAGGAGATTCACTGACTGTTGTTAGTGTTGATTCTGCTAAGAAATCAGAAAATAGCTCATTGGCAATGGCAGAAGAGTCATCTGATTTAAATACAAATATGGAAACTTCCGGTGTATTTGAAAATAAAGCTGATGCTGATAATTCTAAGCGGAAACGTCCGACAATTAATAAAAATCAAGTGAAAAAGAAATCCGTTAAAAAAGTAGTAAAATTAAGGAAACTTGAAGAAATTAATATAAGTAACAATAAAAATAGTTATGCTCTTGGTGAATTTTTTCTACTTAAATATGAAAATTATGATAGTGCGGAGGTGGCTTTTACTAATTATAGTAACAAATTTAGCGATTCTTTACTTATCCCAAAAGCATTATATAGTCTCTATTATTTATATACGAATATTTATCATGATTCTATTAAAAGCGATTCTATTAAGAATGTTATTATTGCAGATTATCCTAATTCAATTTATGGGAAAAATATATTAGGGATTAAAAGTGATGAAAAAGCACCGGATTTATTACAAATAGAATTAAAAAAGAAATTTAATGAAGCTGAGTACCTTTTAGATGAACAAAAGTATGATGAGGCAATAATAACTTTTTTAAATATTACCGAAAAAGATTCTGCTAGTATATGGGGCGAAAAAGCTTTATATGCTACTGCATATACTTATGAAAAATATGTTCAGAATATAGATAGCGCTGTTTTTTATTATACGATGCTTATGCAGGAATACCCGGGAACAGAATCTGCTAAAATTGCAATGGCTAAAACAAAAGAGCCTGAGCCTGAAAAAAATACTTCTATCGATTCACTAAATACCAGTTTAGTAATAGATTCTACAGTAACTGTTTCTTCAGATTCGATAAAAGCGGCCAATTTTAAACTCCCCGCAGATAGTATAAGTAGTGCAGGTAAAAACATACCTGATTCTATTAATACAAAGACACCTTTAGAAAAGGATCTAAAAAATATGAATGTAAATAAAATTGATGCTGAAAAAAAAGGTATTGATAAAACCAAATAATATAACTATTTTCTTGAATTGTCTCAGTTACCAGTGAATTGTTAAAATATACGTCAACTAAAAAATTAGATTTTGTTATTTCGAAATCCTATAAAAATCAAAATGTTTTAAAATTATTGTTATAGACTTGTTTTGTACGAGAGGCATTTAAATAATTAAAAATACTCTTTGTTCTATGGTGTATGTTTAAATTTAATAGATGTTCCATTAATATATTGACTACTTGTTATGAATTATATTAAAACTAAATTATTTTTTCATACTTTTTTTATTTATATTTTACTCTTTAGCTTACTAAAATGCTCAACAGGAGCGAGTTATTCAAGGTATCAACCGCTAAATAGAAATAGTTATAATAGAGAGCAAGGATCCCAATATAGAGTTAATCAAATATTAAAGGGTGAATGTTCCTATTATGCGGACAAATTTCATGGTAAAAAAACTGCCAATGGAGAGATTTATGATATGAATCAATATACAGCAGCTCACCGTACATTACCTTTTAATACGATATTAGAAGTAACAAATATTAAAAACGGTAAGACAGTACGTATACGAATAAACGATCGTGGTCCCTTTAAAAAAGGTCGTATTCTTGATTTATCTTTGGCTGCTGCTAAAAAAATTGATCTTATTCGCAGTGGAATTACTCAAATAGAAGCAAAAATTATAAAATTAGAGAAAAAATAGTAAAATTTAATGGGAGGAAGAATGTCAGACCATATTACACTAAGTGATTCAAATTTTGAAACAGAAGTTATTAACTCGGAATTACCGGTAATTGTTGATTTTTGGGCAGAATGGTGTGCACCTTGTCGCCTAATTGCACCATTGATTGATGATATAGGTAATGAATATTCAGGAAAACTGAAAGTTGGCAAACTGGATGTTGATAGTAATCCTCAAACTTCTATGAAATATGGAATTCGATCAATTCCCACACTACTCATTTTCAAAGGAGGACAGCCCGTTGAAACAATTATTGGAGCTGTCCAAAAAGAATTGATTCTAAATAAACTACAACCATTTTTAGAATAGTCGTAATTTAAAAAGGCAGTCATATTTGAACTGCCTTTTTAATTTTATTAAATATTAGGAACATTCATGTTTATAAATGTTGAATTTGAAAAAAGCATTACAAAATTATCAGATAAACCACACGATAAATTGCCAGAAATAGCTTTTGTCGGACGATCTAATGTTGGGAAGTCTTCTCTAATGAATGCTTTGTTTAATCGAAAGAATTTGGTAAAAACATCATCAACTCCAGGAAAAACACAACTTATTAATTATTTTATGGTTAATAATGAAGTTCATTTTGTTGATTTACCAGGATATGGGTACGCTAAGATCCCTAAAAAAATATACGCCAAATGGCAGGAAATGCTCGAATCCTATATTTCTAAAAGTGAAGAACTCCGTCTTGTATGTTTTTTAATAGATTCACGTCATAATTTAATGGATTCCGATCAGCAAATGGCTGAATGGCTACTTTATATTGGTACGCCTTTTGTTATCGCATTGACAAAAACCGATAAGTTATCTAAGAACAAACTCACCCAGCAAAAAAAATATTTTTCAGAGAAGTTTCAAACAAATCATATTTTCCCTGTTTCTATTAAAAATAAAAATTCTATTAACCTTTTAGAAAAACATCTTAAAAATTTTTTAAATTAAGTTAAAATTTATCTATACTTTTATCTATATTTATTGTAAATTGTAGTTAAGCCTGTAGGTAGTTCGAATATAAATGTCTAAAATATTTCAAATTCGATATTGAAGCCATTTACCTATGACAGATTACTTCAGCCAGCTCAGCTCGTCTTAGACACGGCATGCGCTACCAAGAACAGGGATAGTATTATAATATACTTTCCTTAATGTTGTGGTACGGCGGAGTAATATATGAATCACGAAGGAATCTATGTAAATATTGTCTGAACAAAAAAGAAAATTTCGTCATTTCGAAACGTAGTGAGAAATCTTTCACTCCGATAAAATAGAAGATTTCTCCTCATTGCATTCGTCGAAATGAAATTCGCTGTGATTTTTTGGTCAACACTAATTATTAAGATTTGTCGAATTTTTCTAAACAAAGGTCATAATAATAATATTATTTGTTATGCTAATTTAATTTTTATTTACAGGAGAAGTATTGTTGAATGATGACAAAATTATTTTAAATGAATCTCATTTAAAAACAGATTTTTCCTTAAAAAATGAGCAGAAGTGGAAAGATGAGATTGCTCTTATTAAAGAACAAAGAAATCAAATTTCTTTGGGTGGGGGAGAAAAAAATATTGAGCGACAGCATAAAAAAAACAGACTGGTTGCCAGAGAGCGAATTAAACTATTAATAGATTCAGGCAGCACTTTTAATGAACTCGGACAGTTTACCGCTTACAATATGTATGAGGAGTGGGGCGGAGCACCGTCAGCGGGTGTCATAACCGGAATAGGTCATGTGGAAAATAAGTTATGTATGATTATTGCCAATGATGCTACTGTTAAAGCCGGCGCCTTTTTTCCAATGACAGCTAAAAAAGTAATTAGATCTCAAACAATTGCTTTAGAAAATAACATACCTGTTATTTATCTGGTAGACTCATCCGGTATTTTTCTTCCTCTTCAAGAAGATGTTTTCCCTGATCAGGATGATTTCGGCCGAATTTTTTATTTAAATGCCCGGATTTCCTCTAAAGGAATACCGCAATTAACAGCCATTATGGGAATGTGCGTTGCCGGCGGAGCCTATCTTCCGGTTATGACTGACAAAATTCTAATGACAGAAGGGAGTGGATTATTTCTCGCGGGTCCTGCTCTTGTTAAAGCTGCCATTGGACAAGTGATTTCAGCAGAAGATTTAGGCGGTGTTAAGGTTCATTCCGAAATTAGCGGTACAATCGATTTTAAAGAAAAGAACGATGAATCTGCAATCTTAAGAATAAGAAAATTATTTTTACAAATGGGTAATAAGAATGATTTTAAAATAAGGAAAATCGAAAGTAAACCGTCAAAATATGATATAAAAAACATTTACAAAATTAAACCTTATGAAGAAAACAAAGAGTATGATATTTATCAGATAATTACTCATTTAATAGATGATGCCGAGTTTGTTGAATATAAAAAGGATTATGGCCAAACACTTGTTTGTGGATATTCACACATTGGCGGTTATCCGGTAGGAATTATTGCCAATCAAAAAAAACATTTTATAAAAAAGGATAAACCACCAGAATTTGGCGGCGTTATTTATACAGAAAGCGCTGAAAAAGCATCCCGTTTTATTATGGACTGTAATCAAAATCTTATTCCTCTATTATTTATACATGATGTAAATGGCTTTATGGTGGGAAGAGATGCTGAATATAGTGGTATTATAAAAGCTGGCGCCAAATTGGTAAATGTTGTATCAAATTCTATTGTACCCAAAATATCATTGATTATCGGAGGTACTTTTGGTGCAGGTAATTATGCCATGTGCGGTAAAGCCTATTCACCTAATTTTATCTTTGCATGGCCATCATCAAAATATTCTGTAATGGGTGGTTCTCAGGCAGCCAATACATTACTTGATATAAAAGTAAAACAGCTTGAACGTAAAGGTGAAAAAATTTCAAAGGATGAGAAAGAAAATTTATTGAACACTATTCGTACAACATACACTAATCAAATGAATCCGAGATATGGAGCTGCGCGTCTTTGGGTTGATGAAATAATTTTACCGGAAGAGACAAGAGACAGGCTAATTGTTTCACTTAAAGCAGTTTCACATAAAAATGATTTTGAAAGATTTAATGTTGGAGTTCTGCAAACATGATTCCATTACAAAGTATGAAATATATAAAAACGGATATTAAGCCGCCGCATATTACTATTATTCTTAATCGACCTGAAAAACGAAATGCGTTAAATGATGCTATTATTTCCGAATTGAAAAAAACCTTTTCCTGGGTAAAAAAAAATGATTCCCTTAAAGTTATTACATTAAAAGGAGAAGGGAAGGTTTTCTGTAGTGGAGCAGACCTGGAACACTTAAAAGATTTAAAAAAATATTCTTATCAAGATAACCTCAAGGATTCCCTCAAGCTATCCAATCTTTTACTTTATATTTATAATTTCCCAAAACCTGTTATTACTGTTGTACAAGGGGCGGCTTTAGCAGGAGGATGTGGATTGGCTTCTGTGTGCGATTTTATCATCTCAGAAAAGAATGCTGTTTTTGGCTATCCTGAAGTTCAAATAGGGTTTGTTGCTGCCATAGTTTCAACCTTTTTGATTCGACAAATAGGGGAGCGCAAGGCCAGGGATCTTTTACTTACCGGGAAAATTATTTCTGCAAATATTGCAAAAGAAATTGGACTTATAAATGAAGCGGATTCACAAGAAAATATTGAAGACATTCATAAGAAATTAGTAGGCGATTTAATAAATAACTCTCCTCAAGCAATGACGACCACAAAAGAAATCCTGTCTTCTTCTGTATATATTGATATAAAAAAAGAGATTGAACGTCTTGCTAATATCAACGCATCTTTCAGACAAACAGAAGATTTCTTAGAAGGTATTTCTGCATTTCTTGAAAAGAGGAGACCAATATGGAAAAATTAAAATTATAACTGGAATAATTACCGGTAAGTTGGTTCATCATCGTCAAAGAATTTGTTTACAAATTTTTCACTTTTTTGTTTAAAATCAGTAATATACCTGGTTTTATAACGTTTGTGTAATTTATGAAACAGCTCAAAAGCCTTATCCGAGTCTTTAGGAATTTTATCAGGATGAGCTGAAAAATATATTTTTAAAAACTCCGCAACAAGTAAATCTTTATCCACAATAGCACTCCTTATATTTTTATAAAATATTTCCTTCAATAAATAAGATTAAAATTTAATTCAATTATTTCATTTTTCAAAAAATATTTATGACACAATGTCACACAATTGCAATTACTACAGTATAATAACAAGCAGCAAACGCAAACCCATAATAAACAAAAGAGTAGAAGTGAATTAAATATAGATTAAAGTTTACATAATATATATTATACAACAATCACTTATCTTAACGTATTCCTTAAACCTTACAAACATCATACTTTATACCTTTTTATCGACAAAATGCTTAAGCTCTGCCATTTTTAAAATCATACTATTTAAAACATCATGGCGTCTGAATAAAACCATTTTGCAATCTCATTTCGTAATTCTCTAAGCGCAGATCAATATAACGCGTGTAAAATATATTAAGATTGCGCTGAAATAACTGAAGGAGCATGTCAAAACGTTTAACCTCAGCCGATGGCCATCGAACTGTTGTAAAGTTTTCTTTACGGTGCCCGGCGCGCTCAATATCATTAAAATTTTCCCATCCGGAAGGCAACAGTAAACCAGCATCAATAAATGCAGTTATATCTCTATCGCTAAGCGGAAAACGATCTATAAAAGCGTTATTACGTATATTTGTAAATTGTACCCTTTCTTAACCCCTATAGTCCACCATTTTAATTCTAAGTTTTTTTAACTTCCTTTTTTAAGGCGGCCTCAAGTCGCGGATCATAGCTGTCACCATTTTTAAATTTAATACACGAGCTTTGGCTTTGGCAAACAGCATAGTCAATTGAACTTATTAATCATCCATA
>JAUVIB010000493.1 GCA_030592985.1 Calditrichaceae bacterium
GAGGAAATCCGTATAAAACCAACTCTTAAATCACTTGAACAACTCAATTATCCACAAAATTTATTTGAAGTTATTCTTGTTGATGATGCTTCGGATGATAATACCGGAAAAATAATTCAATCATATATAGATAAGCATAAAAACTGGAAATGGATTCAGCGCAGAGAGAAAAGTGATAAATTCCACGCAAAGAAAAACGCTTTGGATGATGCTGTTCAGCTATCAACAGGCGAGTTGATATTTACAACCGATGCCGACTGTGAAGTTTCTCCGGATTGGTTAATGGTTATGAGCTGTTATTTTAAGAAAAATGTGTCTATGGTGCTTGGCCATTCAAATTTAAAAACAAGAAGCCGTTTTTTACACTTTGACAACTTTTTTTCTTCCATAGTGGCGGCAGCTCCTACAAAATTAGGTTTTCCAATCAGCAGTGTTGGCCGTAATATGGCTTTTCGAAAATCGGTCTACCAAGAGGTGGGTGGTTATTTGTCATTAATAAAATTTAAAAGCGGGGATGATATCCATCTGACAGAGCGTTTCCGCATAAAAACCAAAACAAAAATCGATTATTGCGCAAATTATCGCTCATTTACACAATCAATGCCCCCTGACACTTTTAAAGAAATTTTAAATCAACAGATACGGAAAAATAGTAAGATTTTAAATAAGAGTTTTACAACCGCATCATTTTCAGTTATTTTATTTTTTGTTTACAACCTGATGCTCTTTTTCCCTCTTATACAGCCGCAAGAAATCCGTTTATGGATTGGAATAACAGCGCTTAGGCTAAGCGTTGAATTTATTGCTCTAATTATAGCATCAATCAAATTTCGCGTAAAATTTCTAATCCCGTATTTCCCTGTTTTTCAGATTTTTTATCCCATATACTTAATGGTCATGGGAATCATCGGCAGCTTACATCTCTATAAATGGAAACAGTAAGTAATGATAAAGAGACTTTTTCTTGATAGATTGGTATTTATCTTAAAATACTTTGTCGGCCTGGCTCTCCTGATCTGGATTTTATGGCGCGTTGACAAGCAGCAGCTAGTTGAGACGATTATTTCTATTGACATTAAAACCATTGCAGCCACTATTTTTCTTTCCATAAGCGTTATATTGTTACAATATCACCGCTGGAAATTTCTTGTTAAAGCAAATTCTATCAATTTTGACCATAAAGATTTGCTCCCTGCATTTTTTTCCGGTTTTGCCTTTAGGTTAATGCTGCCCGGCGGACATGCTGAAATTACCAAAGTATTTTTAATGCCGGGTAAAAAAAGTGGAAAAGTATTAGCATTCGGACTTGAAAAGTTTCTGGAAACATATTTTAAATTTCTACTGGTTATTGCTGCCATTCCTTATCTATTTACTTCTTATAGGGCTCTTTGGTATTTAACTGTTGTCGGTGTAATTGCTTTATTCTTTTTACCCTATTTATTACGCAGCAAACTGATAAAACGCTTCCATGAGAAAGAAACCGAACATAACAAGATCGTTACACTAACACTGTTATATTCTGTTGCGGTATTTCTCACATTGAGTGCAGAATATTACTTTTTAATAGCAAACAGTTACTCCATTTCATTTTTTAATACCATGACAGCCGTTATATTTATTTGGGGAGCCGGATTAATCCCCATATCCGTTTCCGGCGTGGGTCTTCGTGAAAATATTGCTGTATTGATTCTGGCAAGATATCACATTCCAGATTCTGCTGCCGTCGGTTTTTCACTTTTGGTATTTTTTCTAAACACCATAATACCGGCAATAATCGGGGCTATATTTATTTACAAAAAGCGAGAACACTTAGGTGATATTAAAGAAACTATAAAAAATGCGTATCAAAAGAATAAAGGATTATTAAAATTCTGGGGAAATAAAAATTAACTTTTATAAAACTTACATTATAAATGGAATAATTTTGGTATTATTTTCGCTAAATGATGTTTATACTTATCAGAATGTTCAAATTTAGAACATTAAAAACTATTTTTACCAAAGCAGACTAATCAAACTTTTGCGCTTACAAAACATGTTATTAAAATGAACAAAAAAATATCATTATTAGATAAATTAACTTTTTCTACCGTTCCCTTTAAATCGGCCATTCGATCACTATTTATATATAAAATCAGTTATACTCCGAGACGGTTTTGGAATTTGCTATTAATTTTTCTTTCCATGTATCTTTCGAAGATTATTAGGAAACCAATTATTTGGGGTTATCCTCCAATGGTGATGATTGACCCCAGCAATATTTGTAATTTACGCTGTCCCATGTGCCCCATGTATAATGGAACAGTACAATTACCAAAGGGAAAATTGGAATTTTTAAATTTAAAAAAATTAATGGATGAGATTGGTCCCTATGTTTTTCAAATTCAATTCTGGAACCAGGGGGAACCTTTTCTTAATAAAGATTTTATAAAAATGATACGCTACGCCAAAACCAAAGGTGTTATGACCATAACATCCACTAACGGACATTTTATAACTACCGATAAAATAGCCGAACAGGTCATCACCTCCGGATTGGATCAGATCATATTTTCTATGGATGGTACAAACCAGGAATCGTATGAGAAATATAGGGTTAATGGCGATTATAATCTTGTCATTGCTAATCTTGAAAGATTATCACAGGCCAAAATGCGATTAAAAAGTAAAACACCGTTAATTGAATTACAATTTATAGTATTCAAACACAATCAGAATGAGATTGACCAGCTAAAGGCTCTGGCAAAAGAGAATAAAATA
>JAUVIB010000125.1 GCA_030592985.1 Calditrichaceae bacterium
ACTATCTGGCAAAATTGGGATAGCCTGACCTTTAAATGGAATGATATCTTTTCAATGGGCAGAGGATTGTATAAATTATCCTTGCAGGCAGACCGCCTGATTCAAAAAAACTGATAAAGTCCTTATTCGTTATATAGCAATTCTGCTGCCCATTGGGCAATCCGGTCTACCTGCTGGTTAATGGTCAGATCAGATGTGTCAATCTCACGAGCGTCGGCCGCTTTTTTTAGCGGACCGGCGCTTCTTGAAGCATCCAGTTCATCCCGCCTTTGTATATCTTCCATAACAGCTTTAAAATTAATATTTTCGCCGGCAGTTTCCATTTCTGCCAACCGTCTCTTAGCACGTTCCTGTAAATCCGCTTTCATGAAAATTTTCAAATCCGCTTGTGGCAGCACCACGGTACCTATATCGCGGCCATCCATGATGACGCCACCCATTTTTGCCAATTCCTGCTGCTGTCGCACCATCATCTCGCGAACTTGTGGATAGGATGAAATGGCGCTGATTGCCCGATTAATTTGAGGAGAGCGTAAAAGAATACTCACATCTTCTCCGTTAAGATAAGTGCGTTGCTCTCCATCTAATAATTCGATGGAAATATTCATATCTTGTAGACAGGAAACAACAGCTGTCTCATCCTGTGCGTCAACATTACTTCGTAAAACGGCAAGAGTCGCGGCACGATACATGGCGCCGGTATCCACATAAATATAAGCTAATTTTTGGGCCAGTCGTTTGGCGGTTGTGCTTTTCCCAGAAGCTGCAGGCCCGTCTATGGCAATAGTAATTTTTCGCTTCATTATTCCTTCATCCTGATTCCGGCGTCTTCAATTAGGAAAAGCCAACCTACAATTTTGCCGGGTTCAATGACGTCCGACTCCATCCAATATTCCCTGTTGCGGTCAAATTGAGAACTTGTGTCATCTTCGGGGATTGAATTAATCTCTTCTCTTATTTTTTTCAATCGTTCCTGCCAAACTTTAAAATTCTTTTCCCTTAGGTCAATCCAGCCTTCGAAAGTCCATTTTTCAATATTTTCAGGTGTAATCTCTAATTCATTATTGCCGCGGTAAGCCGGTATCTTCATTTCCGGACCGCGTAAAATGGTTTTGCCATCACGCATTAATATGGGAATACCGATAGAGAGTATTTCAGAACGCAGCGCCTTATCCGTTTTAATATGCTCTTCAACACAGCCGGTAATAAACGATACATTATGGTTAATCACTTCGTTCATGGTGAATTTACATTTTTTTAAAAGATAGGCTTCATATAATAGTTTACTCAGTTTTGGTGGGCCGAGAAGTTCAAAGGAGACGCTATCTGATTTATGTTCTTCCTGGAGTTTTTTCATCTTCTTCAGGGCGCTTCCCCTTAAATAACCCGCGCGATAGGTAGGTCCCATAGTGGCGTTATCGAGGGCATTGATAACATCATGGCCGGTATTGCCACCAAGGATTTCATAAATCACACTATTGGCAATTTCTTCCGGTGTAATAAATTCCATCTGTCCACGCGAAGTAATAGCAATAAATTCTTCATAGCTGAAAATGCCATTTTCACCTGTATCAATATACACTTTTTTAAGTGTATTATTTAATTTTTGCCAAGGTCCCTTATCCATATTCAGCTGGATTGTTTTATCAAGTTTGAGCCCTTTCCCGGGAGCACAATCATACAGTTGAACCGCTTTACCACGTTTTTTTATCTCACCGTATTCGATTTTTTTCCAGGCGATGGCGGCTGTTGGTTTAACTTCTTTGGTGATAGGTGCATCCGGTGTACGAGCCATCAGCCAAAGCAGAAGGGTATGCGCACCGGCAATAGCAGATTTGCTCAACAGCATCCTCGATGGTTTTTCCTCGCTATGAGTGTAGGGAATATTTAATCCCATACCACCGGTACCACTTGTTCCGACTTTAATATAGACATCGGTTTTTACCATTTTCATCGCTTCATATAATATTTGAATATGACGAATTAATTGGGGGATATATTGAGTAATCAGCATCCGTTCTACAACCGATTTTAAAACGTCCTCCTGAGTGTCTTTTTTACTTATAGCTTTACGTACCTCGATGGAGCTGGTAAAGATATCCTGATAAGCCACTGCTGTTGCCGAATTGACGCAATCGATAATAATTTCAGGTTTATGTTTTTCTATGACTTGATAGAGGAATGAATTTTGTAAAATATCAGTAGAGAGGTCGTTTAATACATCGTTAATAAGAATATTGCGATTTTTATCATCTCCAAGGATCTCTTCTCTGCTAAGATCTTTGAGAGTATTACTTACAAACATATTGCCCCATTCGGGGATCAGTCTAACGGAACTATTTTTACCGAGTTTACTAACAGCTTCTTCCGACTGCCACTTTTCCAGTGAAAGAATCACAATTTCCTCAGGATTTTGCTCCATTAGCCGTTTACAAACGGCCATTCCAACAAGCCCCCAACCTCCGAGAATTAAAATTTTTCTACTCTTGATCCTCATAGCGCACCTCATTTTTTAAATGGGAAATCTCTTTATCAGATAGATAACGCCATTGTCCCTGATTTAATCCGTGTGCAGTAATCCCGGCGATAGAAATGCGTTCCAGTTCTTCTACTTCATAACCGAATACTTCAAACATACGGCGAATCTGGCGGTTAATACCCTGACGTAATTTTATCTCCAAAAAACTTTGATTATCTATAACGCGTATTTCATTGATTTTACACGGTAAGGTCTTTTCACCATCCAGTGTAACGCCCTTTCTTAAATGGTAAAGGTCGACAAGGCGCACTCTTTTATCGATAAGCGCCCTATATATTTTTTCTACTTTATACCTGGGATGGAGCAGCCGGTTGGTCAGTTCTCCATCGTTGGTAAGTAATAAAACGCCGATGGTTTCAAAGTCAAGGCGCCCCACAGGATAAATACGTTCGGGGACGTCAATAAAGCTCATAATGGTACGGCGGTCAAATTCGTCCTTAACCGTAGAAACGACGCCGGCCGGTTTATTTAAAAGGAGATAGACACTTCGTTCCTTAAATTGGATTTCTTTCCCATTGAAAGTAACCACATCTTTCTGTTCATCGATGGTTACGCCAAGCTCCTTAATAATCTTCTCATTTACGGTAACCAGCCCCTGTTTTATCAGTTCATCGCATTTCCGTCGTGAGGCAATTCCGGCATGGGCTAAAAATTTATTTAATCGAATCATTTCCTGATTTCTTTATTTTATAGAAATTTCTTCTTCCCGTTACAAGATTACTTCAATCCACTCATCTCAGACACGGCTTACACTCCACGATCAATTCGGCGCTACGCAATAACAGGTGGTGTTTCATTTTTCAGAGCGGTTCTTTTCGCAACAGAATCCAAACTAATCACCAGTCACTAATAACTAATCACTAATTATTCTCCGTATCTGATTCGCCATCATCGGGTTGTTCTTCGCTTGCCTCAATCACTTCCTTCTGCGGCTGCTCCTGATTTTCCTCTACGTTTCCTTCCATACTCTTTATGCCGAGTTCTTCCGGTTTTAACTGTTGCAAGGAAACCTGGTCAAGACTTTCCAGAAATTTGTCATCGCTTTTAAGCAATTCATCTATCTCTTTAAGTTTCGGTAAGTCGGATAAATTATTAAGTCCGAAACTTTCCAGAAAAAATTTTGTTGTTCCATAAAGCAGAGGATTACCCGGCGCTTTTTCCCTGCCCGTTATACTAATCAAATTACGTTCAATCAGTGTTCTCACCACACCATCCAAATTAACGCAGCGGATAGATTCAATTTCAGCCTTGGTAATCGATTGCTTGTATGCTATGATAGCCAGTGTTTCGAGCGCTTTTTGGGTCATCCGTCCCGCTGCCCGTGCTTTATTCAGCGTAGCAATCCATTCGGTATATTCTTCCCGTGTTACAATCTGAGAGCCCCCGGCTACTTCAATAATTTCAAAAGGAGATCCGCACTCATTATAACTGCTGTTAATATTGGCAATATGTTTTTTAATCTCTTTTGTACTGATTCCTTCAAGAACGACTTTAATCCGGGAAATATCTAAAGGACCGTCATTGGCAAATAATAATGCTTCAACAATTCTTTTGTTTTCCATAATTTATCTTTTCTTTATTCTGATTTCGTTATATACATCCGATTGGCGAACTGTTATAATTCCATCTTTTATCATATCCAGTAAAGCGATAAAAGTTACGATTAATATAATTCTCTCTTTAATCTCTTTCATCAAATCCTGGAATAAAAGTACTTTTTGTTTATCTAGTTTTTTCAGTATATAATCTGTTTGCTCTTCAATGGTCACTTCTATTTTAGTAACAACATGCTGATTTATCTTGGGCATATTATCCAAAGCACGGCGGAAAGCAAGTAACAGATTGAACAATGTTGTTTTCTCTACAAAATCTTCATCAGAAATATCTTCTGTTTTAGGAAGGAATTCAAAATACTTGCGCGGATGCAGTTTCTGGCGTTCTTCGTATAAACCCTTAAGGTCTTGTGAAACATCCTTGAATCGTTTATATTCAATAAGTTTTTCCACAAGTTCGGTCCGCGGATCGTCTGCTTCTTCATCTCCGTCCGTTGGATGTTTTGGCAGCAGTAATCGGGCTTTAATATGCATTAAAATGGCCACCATCTCAATAAAATCACCGGCCACATCCAAATCCAGTGTTTTCATTGCTTCGATATATTCCAGGAATTGATTTGTAATCTCGGCAATAGGAATATCATAAATATCCACTTCATTTTTTCTAATCAGAAAAAGAAGCAGGTCAAAAGGGCCTTCAAATATGTCCAATTTTATTTTATACAGCATATTAATTATTTTCTATTTTTTAATAATTCATCAAATTTATGGTGATATTGTGGTAGTCACAATTATTAACAATTTTCATAATGGAAAGTTACACTGTCATTGCGATCCCGCAAGAGCGGGAGAAGCAATCCCCCACAATTATACCCTGTTATCTAAGATTGTTTCTTGTTTTTTTAATACTACCGTAATTCCATTCATCTAAGATATCCGAATTTTAGAATAATCATTTCTTTTTATCCCAATAGTCCAAAGCCGATAGCTTTTCTGATTTCCTGTAAAAAAGGAACACTATATTCCCTGGCTTTTTTTGCTCCTTCTTGTAATATTTTTTCAATATGCTGCGGTTTTTGTAGTAATTCCTCATAGTGTTTTCGCGGTTCAAGAAGCTCGCTGTTAATTTTCTCAAATAAAATATTTTTCATTTCACCCCAGGCAATACCCTGCACATATTGTTTGCGCATATCTTCGACTTCCACTTCATTAGCAAAGGCCTTATAAAACTCAAAAAGTGTAGAACTGTCCGCATCTTTCGGCTCGCCGGGTTCTTGTGAATTGGTTTTTATCTTCATAATCATTTTACGCAGTTTTTTCTCGGGCAGGAACAGGGGAATGGTATTATTATAACTTTTACTCATTTTCTGTCCGTCTAATCCCGGTAAAACAGATAGTTTTTCATCTATTATTGCTTTGGGCAGAACAAAATGTTCACCGTAGTAATGGTTATAGCGGGCGGCAATATCCCGGGTCATTTCCAGATGCTGAATCTGATCCTTGCCCACGGGCACTTTATCAGCGTTAAACATTAAGATATCGGCTGCCATTAATATGGGATAGTTATACAAGCCCATACTAATTCCCTGATCGGGATCTTTCGTGGCGCTGTTTTCATTAAGCGCCACTGACGCCTTATAGGAATGAGCGCGATTCATTAATCCTTTTGCCGTCATACAGGTTAGTATCCAGGTTAATTCAAAAATTTCAGGAATATCCGATTGACGGTAAAAGATAGATTTATCTGTATCTAAACCCAAAGCAAGCCAGGCAGCTGCTATTTCTAAGGTAGATTTTTTTAAAACTTTGGGATCTCTGTTTTTTACCAAAGCGTGATAATCAGCGAGAAAATAAAAACTAATCACATTTTCCGCATGGCTCATAGTAATAGCGGGACGGATAGCGCCCACATAATTACCAATATGAGGTGTTCCCGTAGTGGTTATACCTGTCAGTGTTCTCTCATGACTCATATAGCATATTTCCTTTGATATCTATTAAAAACAATAATTACAAACGGTTAATATAGTCGTCGGTATAGCCGTGTTCCCTATCCGACATAAATTAACTTACTAAGTAATAAATATACTCAATTTTCATATAAAAAGAAATTGCTATTTTGTAGGAAAATTATTTTTTTGTTGAGGGATTTTGCAGATAATTATAGTTTTAAAGATAAATAAGAGTATCCAAATTTCTCTAACACGAAAAATAAAGAAAATAAGAACGTTGTAAATTTAGATGATTCCATAAACTGTTTTTCCAAGTCTACCCAAGTTAGATATAAAAAATACTTCGAAAGAACTTTCGTCAGTGATTTATTGGAAACCTGCCTAAAGTATGTATATCTTTCAAGATCGTTGATGACAAGAAAAAATCACCCTTAATTCTATTATCGGGAAAAATTTGTTGCGTAATAAAACTACAAGTAGATAGTCATTAAATAAAAATATTATTTCATTGAAAGGGGTATGATATAAAGTTATATTAATGGCAACTCGGGTAACACAAGAAATGTAAACCACGTTTATAAATAAGACTTGATAACACTAAATGATTATAAAAAAATGTTTTACTTTTTTATTTTAGCAATAAGATTTATATCAAAGAGTTATTCGTTAAACAGAGTATATAAAAATTATGATAACCATTACACACAAAGAACCTAATAAAAAACTTAGCAAATATGTAAGAAAAATATCCATTTTCAAAAGTAATGGAAAAATAAAATATAGGCAAAAATTAACGCCAAGCGCTTTTACCTATCTCTCTTATAATCAGCAGGACATTCCGGTTTCAATTTTCGACTGCAAAAAAAATCAACCAAACAGCAGGCTACAAATATCCGGACCTAAAACTATGGACAATATTTTTGTGGAATATAATGGAAGATTATCTCAAATCTTAATTGAATTTTCGGCTTCCGGTTTTTATCATCTTTTTCACCATACCCCTGCCCAACTTGCCAACAAACTATCCGATTTACATAATCACATTTCTCCTCAAATAAGCATCCGGCTTGAACAAGAATTAAATAAAACAAATAATGTTGAAGAAGAAATTTTATTACTGGAAGAATTTCTTATTAATATGTCATCTAATGCCTTACCTTTTATTGATTATATTGAAAATGCCCTAGAAATTATTGATAAACATCATGGAAATATAACCGTAAATAAAATAAGTGAACAGATTTGTATTAGTGAAAGACAACTGAATCGGAAATTTCATCAGGTTGTCGGAATTTCTCCTAAGTGTTATGCAAAATTATTTCAGTTACATTATGTCATTCAATTAATGCATTTTAATAAATATTCTTCATTACAGGAGATTGCCTATGAAACTGAATTTTATGATCCCGCTCATTTTTCACATCGCTTTAAAGAATTAACCGGCTTCACACCACATGAATTTATTAAGAGCGATAAACATATCGCCTTAGACTATTTTACCGGCTAATAAATCGTAAATAATAAGACACTTCCCCATCCTTTGGATATCTCTCTTCTTTTTACATAATATTCAATTATTTTATCAAAATGATTTTCAAAGCAGTATTCAAAAAAATGTCTGTTTTATACAATGCTTTATCTAATATATAATGTATTTTTATAATAAATAGCTTGTTTCCTCATCAAAATGTTATTAGGAGATATTTATAGACTTAAAGATGATTTTAGTTCTGTTTTCCATGGGTACAATTTTTTGCACAAACTCCAGGTCTACTCTGAAAAAAATGTAAGGATCAAATGAAAAAAATTGTAAAAATTTGTTCAATATTTTTAGCGCTAATTATAATATCACCCCTTATCATCGGCTTACTGTATTCACCCAATAATGAAATTCCTAAAAATTATATTGGTAAAAAAGTAGAAATTAATGGTAGAATGATACGCTATTATCAAACTGGAAACGGTGAAAATATTCTTTTTATTCATGGCAGTATGGGAAGCGTGGAAGACTGGGAAAAACTATACCC
>JAUVIB010000406.1 GCA_030592985.1 Calditrichaceae bacterium
TATTGAGTATTTTAAATAAAAAAACCGTTCAACTGAGTACAAGTACTCATAAAATTGAGTAGTTGTACTCATTTACATTCCAATTCAAACACCCTATATTAATACTAAATACCTCTCACAAAATCTATGGCAGTTAGTTTTATTATTTGTGCATCGAACTTTAAATTAAGGGCAAATACAATGGTTAAAATTGATAGCTCAAAAGAAATTAAGGTTTTAATTGTAGATGATATTCCAAAGATACGAATGATGATCAGAAAAATGGTTGAAATATATTTCTCAATCAAATTAAAAATATATGAATGTACCAATGGCAAAGAAGCTGTTGATGCATTTAATAAATATACACCAGACTGGATTTTAATGGACATAAAAATGCCGGTCATGGATGGTCTGGAAGCGTCTAAGATAATATTAGATTCAAATCCTGAAGTCAAAATATTAATTTTTACACACTATGATGATGTTGAGTATTACGAACTTGCGCAAAAATTTGGGATAAAGGCTTTTGTTTTAAAGGAAAATTTATCCGATATCCCGGTATTAATAAGGAGTATTCTTTAGAATAAATGATATTGTTTAAAAAATGTGGAATTTCGTTTTTAGCTCTCGTAAATCTGATAATTACAATAAATAAACGATATCATAATGAGTTGTTTAACAAGGAGACCATACTTTGATTGTATAAATAAAAATCCCGGATTATGCTGACACATAACCCGGGATCCGTACTTGTCCGTTTTGCCAATTCCCTTGGGAATAATTATCGGACACTACATGAAACAATCTTATATTCTATTTTATTCCCACAGCAAAAGTAATTTTCCGGCAAAATTCACAAACGGTATTTAAAGAAATAAGTTATTAATTCTTAAAAACCGGAGAAAATGCCATGAGAATTCAAGCAAATTATTTTTTATCTGTTATTGCAATAATGCTGTTTCTTATTAATGCATTGTTTGCTTCTAGCTGCTTTAATTTTAGCGGCACATCCCAAATTGTAACATTCGATCTTAAAGCGGAAAACGGTGTAAAATATGAACATATTACACTTGATGGCTTTTTCAATGAAGGAGAGCCGGGGATGCCCAGCCTGCCTGTAAAATATATAAATATAATTATTCCATCAGATCGAACAGCGGTGGAAATTCGTTTGCTATCGAGCCGCAAAAAGGAGTATATCCTGGAAAAACCTCTATACCCCGCACAGCTTAGTCGTCCTACAACAATAAAAGAAATCAACATTACTTTTGCATCGCCAAATCCTGAAATATATCAAGCTGCCGCGCCTTATCCTGATAAATCTGTTAAAATCATAGGCCATAACTGGTTTGACGGTGATAAACATATCCTTACTATAGCCATCTATCCGGTTCAATATTTTCCTGCAGAAAATAAAATTATCCTACATACAGATATCACCTACAAAATTGACTATTCCTCCGGTGCGAAGGGAGCAATTATTTATAAAAACCACAGCGCAAAACATAGCTCTTTTTATACCGGTATTTTAAAAAATATGATTATTAATCCCAATGATATTCCTACGGATGACATTTCAAACAAACTAAGTAAAATATCAAGCGGACCGGTGGCTTTTTATGAGTATGTGGTAATCACTAGCAATGCTCTTAAAAGTAGTTTTTATAAATTAGTCGATTGGAAAAAGAGGAAAGGTCTTGATGCCGGTATTGTCACCGTGGAAGAAATTCTTACCTATTACGACAAAGACAATATTTCCGGAATTGAAGATGACGCCGGCGCTATACGGCAATATTTATTTGACGCCTATGCAGCTGAGATAACAGTTTTCGCACTGATGGGAGGAGACTATAACCATGTCCCCATCCGCTATGGATGCGGCTCAAAAAATACATGGCATGCTTACAGTACTTATGGAGCTAATAAGATACCCGCAGATCTTTATTTTTCAGATTTTAATGGCGACTGGGATGTAGATGGAGATATGTACACGGGTGAATTTTCCTGTTCTGACTGATATAGTCCTGATTATTGCCCGGAAATTTTCGTTGGCCGATTGTTATGTTCAAGCGCCGCTGATGTGGAAAAATGGACTGAAAAATTAATCCTATACGAACAGAACCCCGGCAGAGGGGATTATTTCTATTTAACAAAAGCCTTTTGGGTGTCTTCTGATCTAATGCGAGAACAGCCTAATTATGCCAAAACACATTTACCCAATAGTTTTACACATACAATTTACAAAGAATTACCATCATATTATGATCCCAATCCTACTTTCCCTACCGGCGCCCAAGTAATTTCTGAAATAAACAATTTGTACGGACTTATAAATTTTTATGGTCATGGTAGTCCTATTCAAACTATCACAATGACTGGCGGTGTAAATGGAACGCCACGTTATGGTATTAACACAATTGACAATATTGAACCCGGCAATCAAACATCTGAAAGTGGTAATTCATTTGAAAATCTAACAAATTATAACCATCCTTCTATTGCCTATTCAATTGGATGTTGTAATACAACTTTTGACGACTTTTTAAGTTCAAATTACCCGGGTAGGAATCTTGGCGAAGGATTTACCGTGATGTCTAATGCCGGCGGGCCAGCATTTTTGGGTAATACAAGATTTGGTTGGGCCGATTATTCCTGTCTTTTATTCCGGGAATTTACCGACTTACTTACAGCAGGAGGTTCTAATCTTCATCTTGGGATTGCTGAAGCAGTCTCAAAATTTAATTATAATTCATTTTATAAACATCATTTGAGTTATTCTCATAATTTAATCGGCTGCCCGGAAACCATGATGTGGACAGAGCTCCCAACAATACTTAGCTCAGTATTTGTAAATGATAACAGTTCATCACTAACAGTTGATGCCGGAACTGCAAATTGTAATATATCTGTAGTGAGTGTGGATTGCGGCGTTAGTTATCATCGATGTGAAGAAGATGTTTCTTCATTTACATTTACAACATCTGTCCGTCCACTTTATGTAACGATTACAAAGCCAAACCACTTCCCTTTTACAGCTTTGACCGGAGGTTCCTTAACCTCTTCTTTAGAAATTTATGGGAAACTGACAATACTGTCTAATCTAATCGTTACAAATAACGCCACGCTTTCCATCAATCCCGGCGCTGAGTTGCTGCTGGAACCAAATACTTCCATCATAATAGAATCCGATTCAAAGATTATTGCTGTTGGCGAATCCGACAAACAAATTGACTTTAAAAAGAGCGCTTCCGGAAGCTGGGATAGAATATGTCTTAAAGGAGATAATAATATATTCGACTGGTGCCGTTTTGATGGTGGGAAATATAGTATAAAATTATACAAAAGTAATGGTAATATGATTTCTAATTGCTCTATTAATAATTCACAATACTACGGTATCTATAGTAATCAATCCAAATTAGTTGTAGATAACTGTACATTTCAAAACGCATCATCCAGGGCAATCTATTGTTATAAGGGCAACCCCACTATTACAAACAATACAATTTCTAATTGCAATCAGGGCATCAGGTTCTATTACACTAATAACTCTGAAATAAAAAGTAATGAGATTTATAATATTACCCCGAATGGCGGTCTTTCCGTAAGTCATGATTCTCCCAATATTATTGATAATTATATTCATGATACA
>JAUVIB010000074.1 GCA_030592985.1 Calditrichaceae bacterium
AAATTATTTGTGATTGTTATATTCTTTCTTATTATCTTTAAATTTGTTAAAATAAATTGATGGTTTTTAAGTTTCTTGAATATCGAACCACACCTTAAGAATAGGCAGAAAAGGAATATCTAAAATCCAACTTAGAAGTATAAACTATTCACTTCACTTCAATATTCCCAATGGTGTTATTTGCTCATCATTTGATTTTAAAAAAAATTTCGTTAGAGATTTGGGTAGTATGTATTCACATGATTTTCAATAAAGGAAATACAGTTAGCAGTTATGTCTAAATTCCCAATTTACGTTCTTTACTTTTTAATTATAATTTCTGTTACTACCTGTCTGGCGAATAATACTGAAAAAAAACCGATAAACGGAATAATTGTTTCAGGAAATGATAATACTAAAGAAGACGTAATTACAAGAGAATTACTCTTTTCTGTTGGAGATACACCGAGTGATTCCCTGTTGGAATATTCTAAAACGAGATTATTGAACTTGGGGCTGTTCAGCCGTGTGGAATTTTATTATCTCCCTTCGGATGAAGGTATTGATTTACTAATTCTTGTTCATGAGCAGTTATATATATTCCCTTATCCTATTTTTACTCTAAGTGATAGGGATTGGGAGAAAATAACGTATGGTGCCGGTGTAACGCATGTTAATTTTTTGAGGAGGAATCATAAAGTCAATGCTGTAATATCGTTTGGTTATAATCCCGGTTATAGTTTTGGCTATAAAATTCCCTGGCTTGGGCGGGAGGAACATTACTATTTCGGTTTGTTTGCCAGAAAATTCAGAACAACAAACCGCTCAATGAATTTTTATGAACATCATTTGAAGTTTTCAAGTAGTCTTGGTAAGTTTTGGACACGCTATTTTTATACGATAGTTGTTCCTTTTTACAATCGAATTAAAGTGGATGAGGCTGATTCTCATTTTATGACTTCCGGTACACAAGTTGATGAACGTGTAGGCTTGAGTATTAGTACAGGATATGATAATCGAGACTTAGTCTATTATCCTTCTCAGGGATGGCGATTGAGTTTTATTATCGAAAAAAACGGTTTGTTTGTTGATTATCTCGATTACTGGAAATATCAGGTTGATATACGAAAATATTATAATTTTCACTCAATGATTTTGGCCGGGAGGATTTCTACAACTCAAAGCATAGGTCCGTTGCCAATTTATGATAGGGTTTATCTTGGTTTTGGTGAACGGGTAAGAGGACATTTTTATGAAGTGTACGAAGGCAGGCATAATGTTATTGGAGCATTAGAATTACTTTTTACCTTAATAAATACAAGTTATTATGCCCTGCCTGCACCGGATTATATACCGAAGCATCTGCTGCGTAATTTGAAGTTTGGGCTAAACGGCGCTTTTTTCTTTGAGACAGGTGAGGTGTGGTCTAATCCCAAAGAGTTAAAGTTTAATAGATTAATTAATGGATTTGGCGCCAGTCTTATTGCCCGGGTACCTTATGCAGAAATCATCCGGCTGGATATGGCCTTCAATGAAAATTTCGATATGCAGTGGATATTTGAAGTAGGAATGGCATTTTAAAAATGAATGGGGTTCAATGAATACATTAAAAGCGGTTGAATTAAACAATGTTTCATATCATTATCCCGATGGCGTGGAGGCATTGATAAACATTAATTTAACAATTCAAAAACAGGAAAAAGTAGCGGTTATCGGTCCGAATGGAGCAGGGAAGTCCACTTTAATCACTTTGTTAAATGGTGTGCGCAAGGCGGAAGGTGAGATAAGAATATTGGAATATCCTGTTGTTAAAAAGAATTTTCCGGTGATACGGGCAATGATCGGGATAGTTTTTCAAAATCCTGATGATCAATTATTTTGTCCGACAATATATGAAGATATTGCATTTGGACCTTTAAATAGCGGTTTTAGTGAGGAAGATATTGAAAAAAGCGTACAAGATGCCTTGGAAGAAGTTGATTTGAAGGGATATGAAAACAGGTCGTCTTTTCATCTTAGTTTCGGTGAGCGAAAGCGAGCCTCAATTGCTACAATATTAGCCCTGAAACCGGAAATAATTGCCATGGATGAGCCCACAAGTAATCTGGATCCTGCACACCGCCGGAAAATAATCGGCTGGATTAAAAACAGACAGGAAACTTTTATTGTAACTTCGCATGATTTAGACATGATTTGGGAAACCTGTTCCCGTGCTGTTATCTTAAACAAAGGGAAAATTGTTGCTGATGGGACGGCTAAAGAAATATTAAGCGATAAAATAATGTTAGAAGAGAATGATTTGGAGTTACCATTGCGCTTACAGAGATAAGTCAGATAGTATTATTAGGTTGTACATTTTATGATAAATATAAAAAATAGAGTAAAACAAATATTATTCGATGCTGATGACACCTTATGGGAAAATAATATTTACTATTTGGAGGCCAACCGGGATTTTTTCGCACTTATTACGGAAAATGGTTTTGAAAAAGAAGAAATAGTCAAAGATTTTGACAATCTTGAAATGAAAGTTATCAGGAAGCGTGGATACGGCAGTATTAATTATGTCTATATTTTGGAAGAATTATTCAAAAAATATAATAACCATTCAAAAAGTAAGTTGGATTATGGCCGTCTTCAGGAAATTAAAAAGCGATTTCTTGAGCACCCTTTACAAAAACCGCTTATTTTTAAAGATGTTGTAAAAACTCTGAACTATTTACGGGGAAAATATAATCTGTTCATCCTTACAAAGGGAGATCAGGAAGAACAGTCCGGGAAAATCGTTCACTCCGAACTTGATAAACTGGTTGATGATTATTTTGTTGTACCTGAGAAGAATGACCGGGAGTACAGAAGAATATTGGAGAAATTTAGCTGGAAAGCGCATGAAACTTGTATGGTTGGGAATAGTCCGAAATCAGATATCAATCCGGCATTAAGAAGCGGAATGTATGCCATTCATATTCCTTATCGTGATACCTGGAAAGTTGATATTGAACCGATTATTAGTCACAATGGATATTTTACGATTCTTAAATCATTTAGCGAGTTAATAACCGTTTTATAAAATAAGATGGGTTCTATTATGAAAGAATTGATACAACGTATAATTGTTGCCGTAATAGCCATTCCTGCATTGATCTTTTTAATCATGAAAGGTGGTGTCTGGTTTTTTATTTTAATTTCTGCTATCGCTTTGATAGGGCAATGGGAATTCTATAAAATATCAGAAGCAAAAAAAGTTTATCCACAAAAAATGGCAGGATATATAATTTCTGCCGCCATACTTATGGGGACACAATTTGGTTTTGCCTTTTACTTTGTTACACCGATTATTATACTTCTATTATTTATTGTGTTTCTATCAGAAATGTTTATCAATAAAGGTTCGGCTCTTTTAAATATTTCACTTACTCTTACCGGAGTAGTATACCCTGTGATATTTTTAGCTTCACTCATCCATGTCCGTAATCATCTGCACCTGATAATAGGTGAGGATGCCGGATTATTTATTTTAGCCATCTTTGTTAGTATTTGGGCATGTGATACCTTCGCCTACTTTTTCGGTAAACAATTCGGGAGGCATAAACTTTTTCCCCGTGTTTCACCAAAGAAAAGTATAGAAGGAGCTATCGCCGGATTAATTGGCGCTATATTGATATTTTTTCTTTTTAATAAAATAGGCGAATTGGATTTGCCATGGATCATTGTAATCGTTTCCGGTCTTATTGTTGGTATTTTCGGTCAATTTGGTGATTTGGTGGAATCCTGGTTTAAACGCGATGCCCAAATAAAAGATTCTTCCGCTATTCTTCCGGGACATGGCGGTATTTTAGATCGTTTTGACAGTTTGTTGTTTGTTTCACCACTTTTTCTTTTACTTTATTTGTTTTGGAAATAATTTTTTTATTGAGAATAAATATATTCTATTATTTTAACTCATTTTGTTTTATATTAACAGACAGGAATTAATTAAAACCCATTTAATAAACCGAAGATTAAATCATGGAAAAAAAACGAGTTTTAGTTGTTGACGATGAAGAAGATTTAACTTGGTCTATTGCCAGAAATTTAGCCAGAGACAAAGACCGGTATGATTTAATAGCCGTTAACAGCAGCCGGGAAGCGCTGGATGTTCTCTCACAACTTCCGGTTGATCTGGTTGTTTCCGATGTCCGGATGCCGGAAATATCAGGCTTAGATCTATTGTTAAAAATTAAAGAGAATTATCCGCTTACCAAAGTAATTATAATGACAGCTTATGGATCCTCTGAAGTCCAGGATGAAGCAAGCAAGCGCGGTTGTTTTAAGTATATCGAAAAACCTTTTGAAATGAATAAACTGCGTGAGTTAATTATCAGCGGAATTGAGCAGAAAAAGGGCTTTGAAGGGCGCATTTCAGATTTCCAATTAAGCGATCTGATCCAGATGAATTGCTTGGGGAGATTGACCAATGCAATTTTTGTGAATAAAGATGATCAGAAAGGAGCGATTTTCTTTGAAGACGGTAATATTGTTCATTCCAGTGTTGATGAGATGGAAGGAGAAAATGCATTTTATGAGATTTTAACCTGGCAGGGAGGAAGTTTCTCTGTAGAAAAAAGCAGAAAAGCAAAAATGGTGACCATACACAAAGGCTGGCAAACTCTTTTATTGGAGGGGATGAGAAGAGCTGATGAGATTCGAACTATAGATAAGCAAGATATTGAATCGGAAGTAACAAGAAAAAAACAAGACATTTTAAAAAACCTGGAGAAATTTGTCTCTACCAAAGGTGTTATTCTGGTATCCATATTTACAATTGAGGGGTTTCCCACCTCTTCGAAAATAAATTCTGAGTATAAAGATAAATATGATATCTCTTCCATTTCCCCTATTATATCCGGATTAATGAAACATCTTGAAACTTCTATTAATGATCTTAGCCTGGCAAACCTTGAGGAAGTAATGATTGAAACGAAAAAAGGGTTTCTGATATTAAAAACAATTCCCACAAAAAGCGACATATTGTTAGTACTTGCTGATAAATCAACGAATCATGGAATGTTAAAAATTGAGATTAAAACATTACTGAAAAAAATTGAAAGTTTGATTTCGGATCAGGACTAAATTATCATATTCTTTTCAGAACAATCCGATATTTCACCATAAAATATTTAGGTACTATTCTTTTCAGTGAAATAAAAAACAGCTTCTCATAACCTTCAATTCCATATTCAATTGTCTATTTATCGATTTCCACTTTAATTACATACAACATCTATAAATAAGCTATCATCCGATTAAATTCCTGTGATAGTATCATTTTAGAAAATAAATATTAATTGAAATTTTGTGATTAAAATGTTATTATACATGTTGTGCGCTAATCATATTAAAAGTGAGTAATAACGACTAAAATGAATAAAGAAATCCAAACTATAATTGATACTATTGTTGAAGGAAATAAACGGGTAATAGCAAAAGCCATCACGATGGTTGAGAGTGAAAAGGATGGGTATTTAAACCTATTAGACCAATTACATTTCTATACAGGAAAATCGCTGCGTGTAGGAATAACCGGGCCGCCCGGCGCCGGTAAAAGTACATTTACCAATCATCTGATAAAGTTGATACGCGCCAGGAGGAAAACGGTTGGTGTTATTGCCGTTGACCCCAGTAGTCCTTTCAGTGGCGGCGCTATTCTCGGTGATCGTATTCGCATGAAAGATGTACTTCTTGATGATGGTGTTTTTATCCGGAGTATGGCGGCGCGGGGAAATTTAGGGGGCTTGGCGAGACAATCGATGGATGCCGCTGAAATTTTGGAGGCAGCCGGCAGTGATATTATCATATTTGAAACCGTTGGTGTCGGGCAGATTGAATTGGATATTATGTCTGCTGTGGATACCATCGTATTAATGACTGTACCTGATGCGGGAGACGTAATTCAAACGATGAAAGCCGGTATTATGGAAATCGGCGATATATTTGTTGTCAATAAATCCGATCTTGCGGGAGCTGACCGGATGAGGGATGATATTGATTATATGCTGAACCTGAGGAGTAAAAAGGACGGATGGAGGCCAAAAGTGCGTCTAAGCGAAGCTATTAGAGGTATTGGTATCGAGGTTGTCCTTGATGATATTTTTAATCATATCTCTTTTCTTGAAGATAATAATTTGTTAATAGAGAAGAGAAAACAAAGATTGAAAAATAAAATAATCGGTTTAATAAACTACCGAATTACTGAAAAATATTGGGATGAAGAGAAGGAACGTTATCTAAATTCATATCTCAATAATGAGATTAAAAATAAATCGCCATACAAATTTGTTGATGAATTATTTAAGGATGCTTAAGTTTTATGCGTAAAATATTTAATAATTATGTATAATGAGGTTTTACAATGGATAAAAAAAAATGGACTGAACGGATAAAAGTAGCAAAGACCCGTGAGGCTGAATTTATTACGGCGTCGGGTGAACCGGTAGAATTGCTTGGAACGCCGGAGATGCTGAATGATTTTGATTATGACCGGGACCTGGGAATGCCCGGTGAATATCCCTATACACGCGGTGTGCATGATAATATGTATCGTGGGCGTTTATGGACCATGCGCCAATTTGCAGGTTTCGGTACACCGGAAGATACTAATCAACGATTTAAATATTTGCTGGAAAAAGGACAAACAGGCTTGTCGGTCGCTTTCGATTTGCCCACATTGATGGGTCGGGATGCGGATGACCCCATGAGTGAGGGGGAGGTTGGTGTTTGCGGCGTTGCTATTAGTTCGCTCAAAGATTTTGAGACGCTCTTTGAGGGGATTCCTATGGGGCAGGTATCCACATCAATGACCATTAACTCCCCTGCAATGATTTTGCTTGCTTTTTATATTGCCGTTGCCGAAAAACAAGGGGTACCCATTGATAAATTGCGAGGAACCATACAAAACGATATTCTTAAGGAGTATATCGCCCAGAAAGAATATATCTATCCACCAGAACCCTCCATGCGTATTATTGTGGATATGATAGAGTATTGTACGGAAAAAATGTCTGCATGGAATACCATAAGTATTAGTGGGTATCATATCAGGGAAGCCGGATCGACTGCTGCTCAGGAGCTGGCGTTTACGCTTGCCGATGGATTTGCCTATATCGAAGCGGCGTTGGAGCGCGGATTGGATATTGATGCATTTGCTCCAAGATTATCATACTTTTTTAACGCTCATAATGATTTTTTTGAAGAGATTGCCAAGCTAAGAGCCGCCCGCCGAATCTATGCCAAAAGAATGCGAAATAAATATGGGGCTAAAAAAGAACGATCATGGATACTTCGTTTTCACACCCAAACGGCCGGATGTACTCTTGCCGCTCAGCAGCCGGAAAATAATATTGTTCGCGTTGCCTATCAGGCGTTAGCCGGGGTGTTGGGAGGGACTCAATCACTGCATACAAACTCGATGGATGAAACGTTGGCTTTACCCTCGGAAAAAGCCGTTAAAATTGCCTTAAGGACACAGCAGATATTGGCCTATGAAACCGGCATTCCGCATACCATTGATCCTTTTGCCGGTAGCTATTTCATGGAAGATTTAACGGATAAAATGGAAGATAGAGCTGAAGAATATTTCAAAAAAATTGAAGATTTAGGCGGTGTGATTCCGGGTATAGAAAAAGGATTCTTTCAAAAGGAAATTGGTCGGGCGGCTTACCAATATCAGAATGAAATAGAAAGGAAAGCGAGAATAATTGTTGGGGTTAATGATTTTAAAGATAAAGATGAAAAAATCGAAATCCCACTTTTACAGATATCAAAAGAAGTTGAAGTAAATCAAAAGGCCGCTTTGAAAAAGTTAAAGAAAGAACGGGATAATCGTAAAGTTGAACAAAAATTAAGTGAATTAAAAAACGCTGCTAAAAATGAAATCAATTTAATGCCGGTTTTAGTTGATTGTGCTAAGGAATATGCTACATTAGGTGAGATGATCAATACTTTAAAAGATGTCTTTGGAGAGTATGTAGAGCCGGCAGAGTTTTAAAAACAAGATAAAGGACTATTTTTGACATCTTGAAATAAGCGGAGGTATTAATGGATCAAAAAATACGTGTTTTAGTAGCAAAATCGGGGTTGGATGGCCATGACCGAGGGGCAAAAGTTGTGGCCGCAACTTTTAGAGACGCCGGATTTGAAGTGATATATACAGGATTGCGTCAAACGCCGGAAATGATTGTGAATGCAGCCATTCAGGAAGATGTGAACGTTATAGCTGTCAGTCTTCTCTCCGGGGCGCATATGACAATTTTTCCAAAAATTCTTAAATTAATAAAAGAGAATGGTATGGACGATGTATTGATAACTGGCGGTGGAATTATGTCTGATGATGATATTATAGAATTAATGGATATGGGTGTAGGACGTTTGTTCGGACCGGGAGCCTCATTGACAGAAGCAGTGGAATATGTAAAAGATTGGTATAAAAAAACAATGAATAGTGGTTAACTTATAATTTAAAATGGTATTTAAACTATGCCAAAAGTGAATGAACCTGATCAATATGCATCCCGTATTACTGATTGGCCTTTGGAAGAGCGTCCGCGGGAACGACTGATGCAGGAAGGGGCGGATCGTATCTCTTCTGCGGAATTAATTGCCATCCTGCTGGGACAGGGTACGAAAAAACATAATGCGGTTGACCTGGCACGTAAGTTGTTGAGAAAATTCGGATCTCTTGAGGCCTTAAGCGACGCCTCCCTTGATGAATTAACAAAAATTAACGGTATAGGCCCGGCAAAAGCCGTCACTTTATTGGCGGCTTTCCAGCTCTATCGAAATATGCAGAAAGAGAAGGCTGAAAATGAGATCAGGAGTTTTCAAAATCCTGACGAAGTCGCCAAGATGTATATGCCGCTTATCGGGCATTTAAAACAAGAGACTTTTTATGTGATCCTTCTGGACTCGGGATTAAAAAAAATCCGTGATTATGAAGTAACACAAGGTATATTAAATGCTTCTTTGGTACATCCGAGGGAGGTTTTTAAGCCTGCCATCCGTTTTTCAGCGAGGGGAATCATCGTTCTCCATAATCATCCATCCGGTGAAACAAAACCAAGCGTTCAGGATATAAAAACAACCAATCAATTGATTAAAAGCGGAGAAATTCTTGGTATACCGGTCTACGATCATTTAATTATTACACAAGACGGATTTTATAGTTTTAAAGAGAGTGGAATGATGGAGGAGAACAAATAAAGTGGGAAGTAATAGGTGGAAAGCAGGCAATTTAATATTTTTCTTACTTTCAACTTCCTCCTTCTTACTTATCTGAGGAGATACAGATGGAACGTAAAGAGCAGATAAAAAAGCTAAATAGAATTCGCCATGAAGCGGAAATGGGCGGCGGGCAAAAGCGAATTGATGCACAGCATGCCAAAGGTAAACTTACCGCGCGGGAACGCATTGATTATTTATTGGATGAAAACAGTTTCGTGGAAATGGATATGTTTGTAAGGCATCGTTCCCATGATTTTGAGCTGGACAAACAGCGTTATGCAGGTGACGGAGTCGTAACGGGGTATGGTAAAATTAAGGGTCGTCTTGTTTTTATCTTTTCGCAGGATTTTACGGTATTTGGTGGCAGCCTGTCTGAGACTTTTGCTGAAAAAATTATAAAAATAATGGATCAGGCTATGAAAGTCGGAGCGCCGGTTATTGGTTTAAACGATTCAGGAGGCGCGCGCATTCAGGAAGGCGTCAATAGTCTTGGAGGTTATGCGGAAATTTTTCTACGCAATACTCTGGCTTCAGGAGTAATTCCACAAATCTCTGCCGTCATGGGGCCTTGTGCCGGAGGCGCGGTTTATTCTCCTGCCATTACCGATTTTACCTTTATGGTGAAAAATACCAGCTATATGTTTGTAACCGGACCTAATGTGGTAAAAACAGTTACCCATGAAGAGGTAACTTCGGAAGAGTTAGGCGGCGCTTCATCCCATGGTGAAAAAAGCGGTGTTAATCACCTTACTTGTGAAAACGACGTGGAATGTTTACAGCGAATTCGCACATTAATGAGTTTTCTGCCATCCAATAATCTTGAAGATCCTCCGAAGATCGAAAGCAAAGACTCAGTTGAACGAATCGATAAAAGACTTGATAGCGTTGTACCGGAAAATCCCAATCAACCGTATAACATGAAAGACGTTATCTTTAAGGTGATTGACAACGTGGATTTCTTCGAAATACATCCTGATTTTGCAAAAAATATTATTATCGGATTTGCTCGTTTTGATGGGAATTCTATTGGAATTATTGCTAATCAGCCATCCCATTTGGCCGGTGTTCTGGATATTGACGCCTCCGTTAAAGCGGCTCGTTTTATCCGATTTTGTGATGCTTTTAATATTCCCTTGGTGACTTTTGAAGATGTACCGGGATTTTTACCGGGAACACATCAGGAAT
>JAUVIB010000295.1 GCA_030592985.1 Calditrichaceae bacterium
ATTATAAGCATAACAGGGTTGAAAAGAGTAGGTTATTTAGAAACTAAAAGAATTGCAACTCTTTATGGCGACCAGAATATATTTAAAATCCAAAATGCATTAGCCCCTCTTTCTGCCCGAAAATTTCTTCATAAAGCGATATTGATATTCATAGATATTCTAATGATAAATACTGCATTATTTACCACGATATGGATTCGCTTTAAACTTGATTTATTTGCAGAAGGACAATTAATAGATTTCCAACAAATACTGACTTTACCCCTGTTTGTTTTGCTCACCATAGTCTGGATTTCGCTGTTTTTTCTGAATAATTTATATAATATGCGCTGGGATATCTCCCGGTTTGATAAAGTGAAACGAATAAGTAAAGTAATTTTATTTGGCTTATTAGTTTTGTTTTTGTTAAGCTTAGACCCTGAAAAATTTTCCATACAAGGTGTCTTTATCTATGGTATATTTATGCTTCTGTTTGTAAATTTTGGCAGGATGCTGGTTATTTCAATAGAAAAACATTTTTCCCTATTTGAGTATGCTCCACACAATACTTTATTGATAGGTAATTCGGAAAAAGGGAAAAAACTTTTACGCGAAATTCGGAATAATCCCCATCTATTATATCGGGTAGTAGGTTTCGTTGTTAATGAAAAAGAGATTAAATCCTTTGCCGGACTTCCCAAACTTGGATTGTATAAGGATATTGTCAAGTTAATTCACCAATATAAAATTGAAGAAATTATTATTGCAATAAAGCAGCATTCAAGAGATGAAATTTTAAACATTGTTTCCTATGCGAGAAATATCAAAGTCTCCTTTAAGATTATTCCAGATATGTACGACATTGTTTCAGGACATAAAACTGAAGAAATTATCGGTCATCCCTTAATCCGTCTTTTCCCTGAGCACATGTTTCTTTGGCAAAAAATCACAAAACGAATAGTGGATATAATTATTTCATTATTTCTAATAATAATCTTAATACCAATTTGGTTGTTTATCGCTTTACTATTGGTATTTAAAGGTATTAATCCCGTTTTACAGATTCATAATATGGTCGGCAAAAACGGGAAAATATATGGAATGCTGAATTTTAATTATGGTGATAAAGAAAAACACTCTATTGTTTTCAACCTCATTCATAACTCATATTTATATAAATTGCCTGCACTAATAAATATTTTATTGGGAACAATGAGTCTTGTGGGTCCCCGTCCGGAATGTCCTATTATCGCCTTAGAAATTAAAAAAAAGATAAAATTCTATAACAGACGTTTTCAATTAAAACCAGGATTAACAGGATGGGCTCAGGTGCGATATAGATATTCGGATAGTCTTAAATCAAAAAGGGAAATGCTTAAACACGATTTGTTTTATCTGGAAAACTATTCTATCAGTTTTGATATCAGAATTTTATTAAGGTCACTATTTCTCTTTTTCTTTAGAATTACAAAATAAAGCCGGTAAACATGATTAAAATATCAATAATAATCGTTAATTATAATGTTAAGGATTTTTTAGAGCAAGCGCTTATATCAATAAAAAGATCACTAAAAGGTATTTCATCAGAAATATTTGTAGTAGACAATGCTTCCAGTGACGAATCAATTCCAATGCTAAAGGACCGCTTTTCTGATATAATTCTCATAGAAAACAAGATAAATTCCGGATTTGCTGCTGCTAACAATCTCGCCATAAAACGGGCAAACGGGGAATTTATTGTTTTAATAAACCCGGATACGGTGGTACAAGAAGACACTTTTATTAAATTACTTCACTTTTTTGATGAAAATTCCCGGGCGTCTGCAGCAACCTGTAAAATTTTAAATCCCGATGGAACTTTCTCTGTTGATTCCCGCCATAGTATACCTACACCTATGACAGCATTCTGGAAGCTTATCGGATTTAACAAACTCTTCCCAAAAAGCAGAATATTTGCAAAATATAATTTAACATTTCTTAGTGAAAATGATATACATAAAGTTGAAGCAATTTCCGGATCATTTATGATGATTCGTCATAAAGTTGTGAAAAATGTCGGATTGCTTGATGATCGCTTTTTTATGTATTGTGAAGATATTGATTATTGTCATCGTATAAATAAAACAGGCGGGGAGATCTACTATGTCCCAACTTCACAAATAATTCATTACAAAGGAGAGAGTACTAAAAAAAATAATATCGACTATGTCTATAATTTTAATAAATCTTTATATCTGTTTTATAAAAAACATTATCAAAAAAAATATATTACACCCATAAAATGGTTAATCTTGCTGGGAGTAATCATCCGCGGAGTTGTAATTTTTATTAAGAATAATTTTAAACAGTATTTTCCTGTGATTATTGATTTGATCGTTTTAAATATATCGATATTTTTCAGTTTTTACATCCGTTTTGAGATGAAAAGTGGTTTCAGATTGGATGATTTCCTGTCACATTATATTGTAGTTAATGTTATAAGCACTCTGGTATTCTTTTTTACTTCATTATCGCTTGAAGGAATTACTAAATATAAATTTAGCTTTTCAAGGGTATTTAAAGCCAATATTGCTACTATGATATTTGTCACCTTCCTGACTTTCTTTTTTCGGCAATATGCGTTTTCCCGTATAATTATTCTGGTATTCACTTTTCTCAGCTTTCTATTGATGTCTTTATGGAGAATTGTGCTGTTATATTTTAGAAAGCGTTTCGATTTTAATGTGGATGACACTCTATTTATGCGACGAGCCATTATCGTTGGCTCAGATAAAGAAACTGAACATTTATTAAAGAAATTATCCACTTGGGTTCAGTCTGATTTTGAAATATTAGGTGTGGTTTCGGAAGATAAAGAGAAAGTTGGAGGAACTGTTGGGAACTATCATATTCTTACGTCGATTGATCAACTTCCTGAATATATCCGATTGAATAAGGTCAATACCGTAATTTTTTCAACTCACAAGATTCCTTTTGAGAAAATTCTTAAAACGATGGTAGAGGTTAAAAATTCAAATATCGAATTTAAAATGGCACCCGGACATCTTGAATATATGATAGGGAAAGCACATATTGACCGTTTTGAAGATATGGAATTAATGGATTTAGAGTATGCTTATGGTAAACTATATAATCGATTTGTAAAACGATTGGTTGATATTTCACTTTCATCAGTATTATTAATAGTATTATTCCCTGTTTTATTAATGTCGATATTTAATACGAGTAGTATAAATAGGGTAAAAATCGATAATTATAAAATATTTTGGTATAATAAACCAGGAATTTTAAGATTTTATCTTAATCTTTATAATATTTTAACCGGTAAAATATCCTTTGTAGGAACCCCAATCGAAGGGGAGACTGCAAAACCTGCCAAATATTCCTATAAACGAGGTATCACCGGTTTTATTCAACTAAGCAATTTATCGGATTTAGAGTCAATGGAAAAAGTAGAAGTTTTTTATTTAAAAAACCATTCTCTTGCACTTGACTTTAAGATAATGGTTAAATCTTTACTAAAAACCCTTCGACTTTTATAAATATCAAGCAAAACACTCCGCAAAGTTTAAATATTTTCCTAAAATATTTTATTTTAATGTCTTTCGACGTATTCTTGTTTTTATTTTTTAGTTAAAAGTATTATATTACCAGCTCAAGGAAATAATTATTTATATTTATTGACAGAGGTAAAGAATGAATAAAATTATAAAAGCAGAAATTCTTGCGGAAAATGTAAAACGGTTTGAGATTGAAGCGCCTAAAATTGCAAAAAAACGCAAAGCCGGACAATTTGTAATTATTCGAATAGATGAGCAGGGTGAGCGTATTCCTTTGACAATCGCCGATTCTGATGTTAAAAGAGGGACAATTACACTTATTATTCAAGGAGTGGGGAAGACAACAAAGGCTATGAACAACATGAATTCAGGTGATTCGATACTTGACGTTGTCGGTCCGCTTGGAGTACCCTCGCATATAGAGAATTTTGGAATAGCTGTTAGTATTGGCGGTGGAGTAGGAACCGCTATTGCCTATCCCACAGCTGTGGCGTTGAAAGAAGCCGGTAACCACGTTATAACCATAAACGGCGCCCGTACTAAAGATTTGGTTATTTTAGAAGATGAAATGAAAGCTGTGAGTGATGAAGCATATACTACAACGGATGACGGCAGTTATGGCTTTCATGGTTTTGTAACCCAAATGCTGCAAAAATTATTAGAGGAAGGAAAAAATATAAAATTTGTTCTGGCAATCGGCCCGATTCCCATGATGAAAGCAGTGGCTGATGTTACCAAACCCTACGGTATCAAGACGGTAGTAAGTCTTAACCCGATTATGGTTGATGGAACCGGTATGTGCGGCGCTTGCCGTGTAACAGTAAATGGTGAAACGAAATTCGCCTGTATTGATGGTCCTGAATTTGATGCTCATCAAGTGGATTTTCAAAACCTGACAAACCGCAACCTAGTATATTCCGACTTTGAGAAAGAATCACTTGAAAAATATGACCATGAGTGTAAACTAAATAAACAAATCTCTAAGCTTAAAAAATAATAAGCCTTTATTAAATTCTAATAGTGAAGATAATAAATGATTATAATAATTAAATTTGAAAGTTAGATTAAATATTCTATAAAAATATTTTAATATAAAAGGTATTTCTTATGCAACAATTAAGTGTTAAAGAGAGAATGAAAATTCCGCGGAATCCGATGGTTGAACAGGATCCTTTACAACGTGCAACAAATTTTTTAGAAGTAAATCAAGGTTATACTGTTGAGATGGCAAAAGAGGAAGCATTGAGATGTATTCAATGTCCAAAGCCAACCTGTGAGGACGGTTGTCCGGTTAATATTAAGATTAAAGATTTTATTGCTCAAATTGCCGAGGGTGATTTCCTGGATGCGGCTAAAAAGATAAAAGAAGATAATGCTTTAGCGGCTATTTGCGGTAGGGTGTGCCCGCAGGAAGATCAGTGTGAACAGGTATGTGTTGTCGGTAAACGCGGAGAACCGGTTGCTATTGGTAATCTGGAGCG
>JAUVIB010000232.1 GCA_030592985.1 Calditrichaceae bacterium
AATCTATCTGAAACCGGCTGTATAGGCATGTGTTACGAGGAAGTATTAGTTGAAATATCTAATAACGGAGATAGTTATCTTTACGGTAAAGTAACACCGGACAGAGTAAAAAAAATAATTAATGAGCATATCGTTAATCATCATCCGGTTAAAGAATGGATCGTAAAATGCGGTCCCGGGGCAGATAATAAAAACCCATATTTTTATAAACAAAAAAGAATTGTTCTAAAAAATTGCGGTATAATTGATCCTAATTCAGTTGCTGAATACATCGCACATGATGGATATAAAGCCATTCAAATAATATTGAATGAATATTCCCCGGAAGAAGTTATTGATAAAATAACAAAATCAGGCTTAAGAGGAAGAGGCGGCGCTGGATTTTTGAGTGGAGTAAAATGGAAATTTGCGCGTCAGGCCGAGGGAGATATCAAATATATTATCTGTAATGCAGACGAGGGAGACCCCGGTGCATTTATGGATAGAAGCATCCTGGAAGGCGATCCGCATGCCGTATTGGAAGGGATGATGATTGCCGCTTATGCCATAGGAGCCGCCGAAGCATACATCTATGTTCGCGCAGAATATCCCAAAGCTATTGAGAGGCTCAGAAATGCTATAAAACAATGCAGTGAGAAAGGATTTCTTGGTAAAAATATTTTTGGTTCAAAAATAAATTTCAATATCAAAATAAAAGAAGGCGCCGGCGCTTTTGTCTGTGGAGAAGAGACAGCTTAAATTGCGTCCATAGAAGGCAGGAGGGGAATTCCGCGAATACGTCCGCCTTTTCCGGCCCAAAAAGGATTATGGGGCAAACCAACAAATATTAACAATGTGGAAACCTTCGCCAATATTCCCTGGATAATTTTAAACGGCGCGCAAGAATATGCTGCCATAGGAACTGAAAAAAGCAAAGGAACAAAAGTATTTGCATTAGCCGGTAAAATTAAACGCAGCGGCCTGGTTGAAGTACCCATGGGTATTACAATCAATGAAGTAATTTTTGATATTGGCGGTGGTATTGTTGATGACCGCCAATTTAAAGCGGTTCAAATGGGCGGACCATCCGGCGGCTGTATCCCCGCATCTATGGGAGATATGAAAATTGATTATGACGAGATCAATAAAACCGGCGCCATTATGGGTTCGGGAGGACTTATTGTTCTTGATGAAACAACATGTATGGTAGACATGGCCAAATTTTTCTTAACCTTCACCCAAAATGAATCTTGCGGAAAATGTACTTTTTGCAGAATCGGAACTAAGCGAATGTTGGAAATTCTGGAACGGATAACCGAAGGCGAAGGAAAAGAGGAAGATTTGGATATTCTGGAGGATTTAGCTCATAAGGTGCAGGAAAGTAGTTTATGCGGCTTGGGCCAAACAGCACCTAACCCTGTACTGACCACTCTGCATTATTTTAGGGATGAATATATCGCTCATATAAAAGATAAAAAATGTCCGGCTCTTAGCTGTTCTTTATTGATAGATTATTCTATTGACCCCGAAAAATGTACGGGCTGTACCTTATGTGCCGTAAAGTGTCCCACTGACGCCATCAGTGGAAATAAAAAAGAAGCGCATACAATTAATCCGGAGGCATGCGTAAAATGCGGACTCTGTTTCGACGTATGCAATTTTGATGCGGTTGTGAGGAGTTAATGGAGCGAAATATGGAAAAAATAAAAGTAACAATTAATGGGAATGAATATTATACTGTACCAAGCAAAACCATTTTAGAAGTTATAAATGATAATAACATAGATGAAATTCCCACGCTTTGTCATGATGAAAGGCTTATACCTTATGGTTCTTGTTTACTTTGTGTGGTTGAAGTGGAAGGATTGAACAGACTTGTTCCTTCGTGCAGCAGCGTGGTTCAAGATGGTATGGTTATAACTACCAATAATGAAAAAATCAAAAGCAGCAGAAAAACAGCCCTGGAACTTTTACTTTCCAATCATTACGCCGACTGCGTAGCGCCCTGTAAAAATACCTGTCCGGCGGGAGTTGATATTCAGGGATACATAGCTCTTATAGCAAAGAAAAAATACACAGAAGCCGTTCGCTTAATCAAAGAAAATAATCCGTTGCCCTTAATTTGTGGCAGAATCTGCGTAAGGGAATGCGAAGTTGCCTGCCGCAGAAATAAAATTGACGAGTCTGTGGCCATTAATTTTCTTAAAAGATATGCTGCGGATATTGATATTGAAGAACCGTGGAAACCTGAAATAAAGAAGAAAAACAACAAAAAAATAGCGGTTATCGGCGGCGGACCTTCCGGGCTTTCCTGCGCTTATTTTTTAACCTTAGAAGGATACTCGGTTACCATTTTTGAAGAACTGCCGCATCTTGGTGGGATGTTAAGATACGGCATTCCGGAATACAGGCTGCCCAAAGAAACATTAGACAGAGAGATTAACTGGATTATTAATCTTGGGATTGAAGTAAAAACTAATATTGAATTCGGAAAGGATATTACCATTGAAAATCTGAATAATGAGTATGATGCGATATATCTGGCAACCGGCGCTCAGAAAGCAAAAAAATTCGGGATTCCCGGTGAAGACAGCACAGAAGGCGTCTTATGGGGAATTGATTTTCTAAAAGACGTCGAATTAAAAGGCGTTCCGGATCTTAATGGAAACGTGGTTATCGTTGGAGGCGGGAATACAGCCTTAGACGCTGCAAGAACGGCGCTCAGATGTAAGGCTAAAGAGGTTAAGATTATCTACCGGAGAAGTATAAAGGAAATGCCGGCGCATCCCGCCGAAGTTGAAGCGGCACAGGAAGAAGGCATTACTATCGAATTTTTAACGAATCCTGTAAAAATTCAGAATGGTACGGGGCGCTTAAGCGGAATTGAATGTATCCGAATGAAGCTGGAAAAAGATAAATCCGGCGGACGGCCCAGACCGGTCCCGATTCCCGGTTCTGAATTTACCGTTAAATGCGATTACCTTATTTCCGCTATCGGGCAGGATATTGATACCAATCCTTTAAAAACTGTTGCAGGGCTCGAGTTGAGTAAATGGAATACCATAGAAACAAATCCTGACACGTTAGAAACTGCGCATCAAAAAGTATTTGCCGGCGGCGATGTTGTGAGCGGACCCTTAACCGCTATTAATGCCATTGCCCAGGGAAAAACAGCCGCTCAATCCATAGACCATTTTATAAAAACCGGTAACGCCAATGGAAAAAAATATGAGTTTTTAAGCAGTAAAGAAAGTTTTGGCGATATCCCAAATTTCGAGTATTCGGATTATGAAAAACTTAAACGAAATAAAATGCCTGAACTGAACACACAGCAAAGAATAAAAAATTTTGAAGAAGTAGATTTAGGATTTTCTTGTTCGCAAGCTTCGAATGAAACAACACGATGCTTAGAATGCGGCTGTATTGAAGAATATGATTGCGTTCTCAGAAAATACGCTTCCGATTTTGAGGTAGATATTTCAAAATATGCAGGGGAAGTAAGAAAGTATAAAATTGATGACCGGCATCCATTAATCGTTTTGGACGCCAATAAATGTATTAATTGCGGCAAATGTGTTAGAACCTGTTCCGAAATTTTGAAAGTAAGCGCCATAGATTTTGTTTATAGGGGATTTCAGGCAATTGTAAAACCGGCGATGGAAAAAGCGCTTGCCGAAACAAATTGTATCTCTTGTGGAAATTGCATAGACGTTTGCCCGACAGGAGCTATCTCTGCAAAGATGCCTTTTAAGATTAGCGGCACCCTAAAAAAAGAAAACCATCGTACCATCTGTAATTTTTGCTCAATCGGTTGTAATCTGAATTATAAAGTTATTAATAATGATTTGTTTTATGTGTCCAATTCAACCGAAGAAATTATTGATTCACACAATAAAGGATACTTATGCATCAAAGGCAGATTTGGTTACAGGTACCTTTTGGATGAAAACAGGTTAAAAAAACCGGCCATAAAATCGAATGGGCTTTTAAAAGAAGTAGAATGGAATGAGGCCGTAAATTATTCGGCAAAAAAAATCAAACAGATAATAAATAAATACGGAGCGGATTCGGTAGCTGTGTTTGGTTCGCCAAAAATGTCTAATGAAGAACTTTATTTATTGCAGAAGCTGGCCAGAGTCGGGATTAAAACCAATAATATTGCCAGCTTTTCAAATTTATTATATGGCAATGAACTTGACGCTCTGGATGAAATGTTAGGCTTAACGGTTTCGACCACTACAATGGATGAAATAGCTGATGCAGATGTAATCGTTGTTATCAATTCTGACCTTTCTGAAGAAAATTTGATAATGGAGTTAAAGATTAAAGAAGCGCAGAAAAAAGGTGCTAAATTAATTTTAATAAATTCGGCGGAAATAAAGCTGACAAAATTTGCTCAACTGTGGATAGACACATTAAAGGGCACAAATACGGTACTGCTGAACGGTCTTATGAAAGAACTGATTGAAAATAAAGTGATAGATATAAAATCATTGGAAGACAATACGGCGGGATTTGCAGAATTCCAAAAGATGCTTTTAAATATGAATTTTAAAAAGGTCTCCGCTATCACCGGCGTAAGCATTGAGAAGCTGAGAGAAGTTGTCAGAAGAATTGAAAAGTCGGAATCAAATATTATTTTTGTCTATAATATTGATTCACACAAAGAAAAATCTAAAAATGATTTAAAGGCAATTGGCAACTTTTTACTGCTGACAAACAGAATAAATAAAGCAGGAAACGGCGTCATAATTTTAAGAGATTTTTCAAATTCCAACGGTTTGTTAGATATGGGCGTTTCAACTCAATACTTGCCGGGATATGTAAAATATTCTGAAACAGAGCAGATAGATAGAATCGGACAATTTTGGAATGTTGACTTGGATGGGATTTTTAATCCGCTAGACTTAACTAAAAAAATGATGAATGAAGAAATCAAGGCAATGTTGATTTTTGGGGAAGACCCGTTATTAGTCAACGATAATTTTAAATATTTTAACGGCGTAGAATTTTTAATGGTTCAGGATATATTCCATACTGCAACCGCGCAGGAAGCGGATGTTGTTTTACCGTTAACCACTTATATCGAGCAAGATGGAACATATACGACTTGCGACCTTAGAATTCAGAAAGCGAATCAAATAATTAAACCGGCGGCTCAGTATGAAAACTGGGAACTCATTGCAAAATTAGCGAAAACTTTGGGCAGCGGATTTAATTACAAATCACAAGAAGATATTTTTGCTGAAATAAAACAGGTAAACAGATTTTACGATGGTTGTGAAACAGGTGAATTTTGGGGGAAGAAACTTTTTTCTAATGGATTTTTAACAAAAAATCAAAAAGCAAATTTTGCGGTTTATGATACGGATATTTCTACAATTCCCCCGGAGAAACCGCTGCTTTTATGCGGTGAAAATTATTTTAAAACTAAAATTAAATAGTGGTTCTATATCGATTTCAATATATACAGCTCTGTAAATGGCTTGAGAATACACATTGCGGTATAACTTTTAAAACAAGACACTTTTATTCTAGTATATTGGAAGGGTACAGAGTACCCGAAACATTTATAGAAAAACAATTCAGGATATAAATGAAGGTGCGGAGCGCCGCTAAATCCACCCATTCACATCATTAAAAAAATCAAATAAGTATTCGTCCTTGTAAGCAATTTGAAATTTAATAAGCATTTCAAGGTATTCTTCCCTAAATGTTTTCTTATGGTGGTGATCTTCCTGGTTTAAAACATATTTAGCGACTGTATCAATTTGCGA
>JAUVIB010000449.1 GCA_030592985.1 Calditrichaceae bacterium
ACTTATTCTTTTCTTCTTGAAAGTGTTCTTAGGGGAGAACAGTTAGGCCGTTATTCCTTCCTTGGTCAATCACCCTTTTTAACACAAAAACAAACTAAAGAAAAGACTATTACCCTTCATGGCTCTATCAATCATGTATCTAATAAAGATTTTTTCAAAACACTTCAAAATGAATTAACAAATTATAAAACAGTTAAAGTTGAAGAACTGCCAAGTTTTGTGTGCGGCGCAGTCGGTTTTTTCGGATATGAGATGATCGGGCAAATTGAAAAACTTCCGGAACCAAAGAAAGATATAATTGGAAACGATGAAGCGCTTTTTAATTTCTATGATAATCTGATCGCCTTTGACCACTTGAAAAATGAAATTATTTTAATTGCTAATGTTTTTGTGGATGAAGATAGCGATATTTTCCAACTTTATCAGGAAGCACAATATCGTCTTGATTTGCAGCGCGAAAAATTGAATCGTCCATTTGATAAAAACTTAAATTTTTCGGTTAATTGGGATAGTGAAAAATCAAATTTTAGTAAAGAAGACTTTATCCGCGCAATAGAACGGGCAAAAGAATATATCTTTGCAGGCGATATTTTCCAGGATGTTCTTTCACAACGCTTTAGTATCGGATTTGAAGGAGAGCCGTTTCAGGCTTACCGTGCTTTACGCAACATCAATCCTTCCCCCTATATGTTTTATTTGGATATGCGTGAATATCAGATCATCGGCTCCTCACCTGAGCCATTAATACGCACTAAAGGTGATGAATTAGAAATTATTCCCATTGCCGGAACGCGCTGGCGGGGAAAAAATGAAGAAGAAGATAATAAATTAGCCAATGAATTATTAAACGACCCAAAAGAGATCGCTGAGCATATAATGCTGGTAGATTTAGCCCGCAATGATCTGGGACGGATATCTCAATATGGTTCAGTTAAAATACATGATTTTAAAACTATTCAACGCTATAGTCACGTTATGCATATTATATCGAGAGTAACCGGAAAATTAAAAAAGGGACTTTCAGTTATAGACGCTTTTAAATCCGCTTTCCCTGCAGGTACGGTAAGCGGCGCACCGAAAATAAGAGCCATGGAAATTATTAATGAATTGGAGCCGGAAAAACGAGGAATTTATGCCGGCGCAGTTGGCTATTTCGATTACCGGGGTAATATGGATATGTGTATTGCTATTCGCACATTGGTTGTCAGAAAAGGTGAATTGTTTTATCAGGCCGGTGCAGGTATTGTTGCGGATAGTGATCCCGAAAAAGAATACATGGAAACAATCAATAAAACAAAAGCATTGCGTCGGGCGATACAGGCAGCAGATGGAGGGTTAAATGATCTTATTTATTGATAATTATGATTCATTTACCTATAATTTAGTGGACATGATTGGACAGATGGAGCCGGATTTAAAAGTAATTCGCAATAATGATTTAATCATAGATGAGATAAGATATCTATCTCCGCAAGGTATTGTTATATCTCCCGGTCCAGGCACACCCGATGACGCCGGCATATCCTGCAAAGTTATTGAAAATATTGGCGGTGACATTCCAATTCTCGGAGTTTGCTTGGGACACCAATCTATTGGACAAGTATTTGGCGCTCAAATAATTCGCTCAGAATATCCGGTACATGGTAAATCATCACCGATCATCCATAATGGAAAAGATATTTTTGCAGGTCTTTCATCCGGATTTAAAGCCGCTCGTTATCATTCTTTGATTATCGATAGAAACACTATTCCCGACTGTCTGGATGTAACAGCCGAAACAAAGGATGGCATTGTTATGGCAATCTCTCATAAGACATATCCCATTTATGGAGTACAATTTCATCCAGAATCCATTTTAACACTCGAAGGGACAAAAATTTTAAAAAATTGGCTTGAAATTATTAAATAAGCCACTAATACGATAATCAGGAGCGATCAATGTTTACCCAATATCTTAATAAAATTATTAATAATGAAAATTTAACAAAAAAAGAAGCAGCCATAGCGCTTCAGGATATTATTGATGATAAAATTAGCGCTACTGAAATAGGAGCCTTCTTGTTTGGGCTTAGAATGAAAGGCGAATCTACTTCTGAGTTATTGGGTTTTCTTGATACTATGGAAAATAATATGGTACAAATTGAACTAAACGACAAAGACGCCATAGATGTATGCGGTACCGGCGGGGATAGCAAACAGTCGTTTAATGTTTCCACCGCTGCGGCTATAATTATCGCATCCGGCGGAGTTACCGTGGCAAAGCATGGTAATCGCTCGGTATCCAGCAAGTCGGGCTCAGCAGATGTTTTGCAAGAGCTTGGGATAAAAATTGACTTATCTCCTGAACAATCAAAAAGATGTATCGATAAAACGGGGATTGGTTTTCTATTTGCCCCCTTATATCATCCGGCCATGAAGGTTATTGCCCCACATCGTAAGAACCTGTGTCTTAGAACTTTTTTTAACATGCTTGGGCCGCTCTTAAATCCGGCAAATATAAAAAGGCAATTAATTGGCGTCTATGACAGGCAAACGGCAAAAAAATTAGCTTCTGTGCTTAAAGAAAAACAATACTTTAAAGCGATTACAGTACATAGTAGTGATGGATTTGACGAAGTCTCCCCTTTTGCAGATACCCATGTTTTTGAAATTAATATAAAAAATGATCATCTTCGTGAATACAGTTTTAAGCCTCCGGAAATGACTACCGGTAACCAATTAATTTCCGGTGGCAGCAGCTCTGAAAATGCTGCTATAATTTTAGATATATTAAACAACAAAAACATGGGATCTGACCGACGTATAACTACTTTAAATACAGCTTTCGGTCTCTATGTTAGTGGTAAAGCTGAAAATATTAATGATGGAATTTCCATTGCAGAAGAGTTAATAAATAGCGGTTCTGCTCTAAAAAAATTAAATGAATACAGAGACTTTACGAATTCGGTAAATTAATATGTCCATATTAGACGATATTATAAACAATAAAAAAAATGAAATTGCTTTTTTAAAGAGAGAGCACCCAATCATTGATCTCGATAATCACGCTCCAAATATTAGTTTTATTAATATTCTTAAAGAAAGTGATAATAACAGTTTTCATCTAATATGTGAAGTAAAAAAAGCGTCTCCTTCAAAAGGTATCATTCGGTCTGATTTCGATCCTGTAGAACAAGCAATTACTTATGAACTTGGCGGCGCATCGGCCATTTCTGTATTAACCGATG
>JAUVIB010000377.1 GCA_030592985.1 Calditrichaceae bacterium
ATACGAAAGTGATCAATTATCTCAATGACGGCGGCGCCATAATGTTGGGTTTCGATATTATCTTTGACAAAGATATTTGGAGACCTGACCTTGATAAACTCTTTGTAGATGCAATCAGGGATGCCGGCAATGCATATAACGCTTTGTATCTCGGCGGATCTGATTCTACTAATTTTCTATATGTCATGGATAGTGAACCACCACAATTCGAAGCTTCAAAATTTTATTATCAACTCCCTCGCAAAGATATGGACCGTTTTCAAAATGAAGAACGGCTCGATAATGAATATTTTGATCTGCTGAATGCCAGTCGAAATGTGGGACACGTTAATTTTAGAGCTGATCTGGATGGAATCGTTCGTAGTATTCATCTTTTTTCAAAGTTTAATAATCATCTTTATCCCACATTAACTTTTGGTATGTATATGGATGCAATGGGTATTGATTCCATTGAAATTAGTTCTAATGAAAATAGGTTAATGCTTTTCCGTGAAGGTGAACTTATTAATGGTATTCCCATTGATGATAGTGGTAATATGAAGATCACTTATTTTGGCGGATTTAAAACTTTCCGCTATGTCAGTTTCTATGATGTTCTAAAAAAGCGAATCCCAAAAGAATACTTTGAAAATAAAATTATCCTGATTGGCACCAGCCTTGCCGGATTGTTTGACCTGCGAAGCGTACCCATGCAGCCTTCTTTCCCGGGAGTTGAGATACATGCAAATATCATTTATACTCTATTAACTCAACAATATATTGAGAAAACAGACACTTTATCTTCCTTTCTTACGATTGCTTTTATCGGAATATTTTCAGGAATATTTCTCAGCTTTTTTGGTCCGATCTTAAGTATTATATTTACCATAATATTTGCATTAGGTTATTCATTATTTGCCGGCTACCTGTTTTTTACAGATAATTATTGGATTGAAATGGTTAATCCTTTTCTTACTATTTTATTTACATTTACAGCCGTATATTTATACCGCTATGCAACAGAGGAGAAAAACAAACGTTTTATCCGTACTACTTTTTCCCATTTTGTCACCAAATCAGTTGTCGATGAACTTCTTGCCAATCCCGATAAGATTAAATTAGGCGGAGAAAAAAAGGTCTGCACTGTTTTTTTTAGCGACGTCGCCGGCTTTACAACCATCTCCGAACAGCTTACTCCGGAAGAACTGGTTCACCTGTTGAATGAATACCTTACCCAAATGACCAATATTGTTTTTGATTATAACGGTATGCTTGATAAATATGAAGGTGACGCTATTATGGCTGTATTTGGGGCGCCTATCGCCAAAGGTAACCATGCCTATGAAGCATGTGCAGCTTCTCTTGAAATGCAGGAGAAATTAGTACTCATGCGGGAATTTTGGAAAAAACAGGGACGTCCACAACTGACCGTTCGAATTGGCGTCAATACAGGCCCCATGGTTGTCGGTAATATGGGCTCGGAAACACGGTTTGATTACACGGTAATGGGTGACGCTGTTAATCTCGGAGCCCGCTTAGAACCTGCCAATAAAGAATACTCAACCGGGATAATGATAGGACACCAAACTTATAAAATGGCCGGAGACCAGATATACACCCGCCAACTGGATTTATTGCGAGTTAAAGGGAAAACCGAACCGGTTAAAGTTTATGAATTGCTTGGAACTAAAGAAAAAGGAATCTCTTCGGAGACAAAGGGATTAATCGAATATTTTCAATCAGGTTTTAACAGCTATTTAAAACAAAACTGGGACGAAGCGATTATTCATTTTAATAATGCTTTAAAACTAAAATGGAATGACGGCCCCTCCAGGCGTTATATTCAGCGTTGCGAGTTATTTAAAAGTAATTCACCGGGTGACGATTGGGATGGTGTATGGACGATGAGAACAAAATAAATGGTTGTAAAATATCTAATATATTTATGAACATAGTTGTACCACGTCTGATACGCCTTGCCCGACTAAGTAGGGGGCAGGCTTAAGAAAGTGGAGTATAGGGGTTGTTTTTCCCTTTGTAGTTCATTGATTTATGTTGAGTTATGACATCCCCCTTCCCCCTTTTTTAAGGGGGATTTATTCATTTAAATTATGTAAAATAGACAGAAAAATAGTAAAACTTTTACCTAAGGTATCCCCTTGGGAGAGAAATTCCTAAACAAAGAAATAACATGGTTAAAATAATCAATATTGTTCCTGACAGCATTGCCGAAGAACTAAAAATTAGAACGGATGAACAGTTATTATCCATAAATGGCGATGAAATCAATGACCGTCTGGATTACCGCTACTACTCAAACAATGATAAGATTGAAGTCCTTATTAGGAAGGAAACGGAAGAAATCCTTTATGAAATAGAAAAGGATATCGATGAAGATATCGGTCTTATTGTTGAAGATATGGAACTCAAATCCTGCGGTAATAATTGTATCTTCTGCTTTGTCTATCAAAACCCTAAGGGTCTCCGCAAACCTCTCTATTTTAAAGATGAAGATTACCGCTATTCTTTTTTGTATGGTCATTATGTTACCATGACCACCCTGACTGATTATGATCTTAAACGAATTGTTAAACAACGTCTAAGCCCGCTATATATCTCTGTTCATGCTACGGATATTGAAAAGAGAAAATTACTTCTCGGGATTAAAGAGGATGATTTTTTAATAGAAAAAATTGAATATTTAACAAATAATAGGATTGAACTTCATGCTCAGATTGTTCTTTGTCCCGGACTAAATGAGGGCGCTGTTTTTGATAAAACGATAGACGATTTAAAAAGATTTTACCCGTATGTAAAATCAATTGCAATTGTCCCTTTAGGATTAACACAGTTCAGGAAAAACTTATATTCTTTGCGTATTCATAAAAAAGATGAATTGAAGCAAATAATTGATAAAACAAATCTTATGCGTGAAAAACTAAAAAAAGAACTGGGAAACTATTTCATCTATCTCTCCGATGAATTCTTTATTAAAGCTGAACAACCATTGCCTGATGCCTCCTATTATGATGCTTTTTATCAAATCGAAAATGGTGTAGGTGAATTCCGACAGATGATTGATGAATTTATTGAAGATGAAAATAAACTTCCCTCCCGCCTGCCCCATACAACTAAAATCACCTGGGTTACAGCAAAATTAGCGGATGAACATCTGAAGAAACATATCATAAACCGGCTACGGAAAATTAAAAATCTCAGTATTGATTTAGTTTCAATAAAGAATGAGTTTTATGGAGATTCCATACAGGTTTCAGGATTATTGGTAGCAAGCGATATTTATAAGCAGTTAAAAGACAGAGACCTTGGTGATATTATTTTTATCCCGCCTCGTGTTTTAAATGAGGATGATTTGTTCCTTGATAATTGGACAATCGAAAAACTTGAGGATAAACTGAATACCACTTGCCATGTCTATACCGAATCATTAACTGACATTGGGCAGGTAATTAGAAATGTTATTCCCTCGCCTGAATAAACCAAGTCAATAACAGGTAAACAAAAATAACTACCTGATTAAAAATATCTTACTTAAAAATTATTGTCTTTTTACCCCGAGCCAGAACCCGGTGTTCAAAATGGTAGTGCAGCGCCCGGGCCAATACCATGCGTTCGAGATCTCTCCCCTTACGGATCAAATCCTTTAAAGAGTCTTTGTGAGTGATGCGGATGATGTCCTGTTCTATAATTGGACCTTGATCCAAATCATCGGTAACATAATGACTGGTAGCGCCGATTATCTTAACACCTCTTTGGTAGGCTTGTTTGTAAGGATTACTTCCAATGAACGCCGGTAAGAATGAGTGATGGATATTTATAATTTTATGGGGAAATACAGTAACAAATTGTGGCGATAATATTTGCATATATCGAGCCAATATGATGGTATCAACATGCTGCTTTTTTAAAAGTCTGAGTTCTTCATTTTCTATTTCTGTTTTATTTTCTTTTGTAACGGGAAAATGATAAAATGGAATA
>JAUVIB010000095.1 GCA_030592985.1 Calditrichaceae bacterium
AATTGTAATACCAATTTTTCCCGGTACACTAATTTTATTCATAGAAAAGTCAATTTGCAATCTATTTTTACGTGCCTCTTCAATGGTGGTAAGAGACGATTTTTTCACATTATTAAGAGGTTTTTCTTTCTTTTTATGTATTTTATTTAGATCAACTATATTTTGATCTTTTTGCATTTTATTCAATAATTTGTTAACAACAGTAACCGATCGGGAAGCATCCGGAACATAGATTGTGGAGCCATTATAATTAGGAGCAATTTTTAATGACGTATGTTTTTTTGATGTTGTCGCGCCTCCAATTAACAAAGGTATTTTAATATTATTCCGCTGCATTTCCTTAGCCACATGAGTCATTTCTTCCAAAGAAGGAGTAATTAATCCGCTTAGACCGATGATATCTGCCTTAACTTCTAATGCTTTTTTAATAATTTTATCTGCCGGCGTCATGACTCCCATGTCAATTATTTCATAATTATTACATTCCAGCACAACACCAACAATTTTTTTTCCAATATCATGAACATCTCCTTTTACCGTAGCGAGAAGGATTTTTCCGTTACTTGCCGCTTTTTCTTTTGATTTTTCCTGTTCAATGAACGGATTAAGGTAAACTACCGCCTTTTTCATAACCCGGGCGCTTTTTATAACTTGCGGTAAAAACATTTTCCCCGAACCAAACAAGTCGCCGACCTTACTCATACCGGTCATCAAATAATCTTCAATAACTTTTAATGAATCGCCCAATTTTTTTCTGGCTTCTTCTATATCTTCATCAATATGCTCAATAATTCCTTTAATCAGTGCATGTTCAATCCTATTTTTAACAGATTCCTTCCGCCAGCCATCATTACTTTTTTCTTCAGTTTTCTGCTTTTGAAATAAATAAGCATGATCTATTAGTCGTTCTGTGGCATCCGGACGGCGGTTAAACAGCACATCTTCCACCAGTTGCAGCAAATTCTTTGGAATCTCTTCATATACCGTAATCTGCCCCGCGTTAACGATTCCCATATCCATACCTGCTTTGATTGCCTGATAGAGAAAAGCTGAATGCATTACTTCTCTTATAGCATTATTTCCTCTAAAAGCAAAAGAGAGGTTACTTAAACCACCGCTGATTAATATCTGGGAAAATTCGGTTTTTATCTGTTTAACCGCTTTTATATAATTAACAGCCAATTCATTGTGTTCTTCAAGTCCGGTTCCCACAGCAAAGATATTCGGATCAAAAATAATATCCTGTGGATGAATTCCTGCCTCTTCAGTTAATAAATTAAAGACCCGCCGGCAGATATTTAATCTCCTTTCAACGGTCTCAGCCTGTCCTTCTTCATCAAATGCCATAACAATAACGGCAGCGCCAAACTTACGCGCTTCTCTGGCGTGTTGTAAAAACGACTCTTCACCTTCTTTCAAGCTTAAAGAATTAACAATACTTTTCCCTTGTAAACACTTTAACCCGGCATGTATTACTTCCCATTTTGAAGAATCCAACATGATAGGGACACGAACAATTTCAGGCTCGGAAGCAAGTAATTTAAGAAATTTTTCCATCTCCTTTACAGAGTCAATCAATCCCTCATCCATGTTGACGTCAAGAATCTGTGCTCCATTTTCCACCTGTTTTCTGGCCGTTTCAATGGCTGAGGTGTAATCTTTTTCCTTAATCAATCGTGCAAAACGCAGCGAGCCTGTTACATTACAACGCTCTCCGATATTAACAAAATTGGTTGAAGGTAGAATGGTTAACGGCTCCAAACCACTAAATTGTGAATGAGTTATTATCTTTGGTATTTTTCGTGGAAGAATATTTTTAACGGCGTTTGCAAATTCCTTTATATGCTGAGGCGTTGTTCCACAACATCCACCGACAATATTAATATAACCCTCTTCAGCGTACTCCGTTAGGGTTTTTGCCATCTGCTTGGGTGACTCTTCATATTCTCCAAATTCATTAGGTAAACCGGCATTTGGATAAAGGCTGGTATATATGGGTGCTATACTGCTTAATTCCTCTATATAAGGCCGCATTTGACTGGGACCAAGAGAACAATTAATCCCAACGCTGAATAAATCAGCATAGTTAATCGATGTCCAGAAAGCTTCAAGTGTCTGTCCCGAAAGTGTCCGTCCGCTCATATCTATAATGGTAACCGAAGCCATTACCGGAATTATAATATTTTTTTTCGAATTATACTTATCTATGGCATAAAGAGCAGCTTTCGCGTTAAGCGTATCAAATATAGTCTCTAACAAAAACAGATCAACACCACCCTCGCCGAGTCCTTTGACTTGCTCGTAATATCCTTCCATCATTTCATCAAAAGTAACGTCTCTGTAACCCGGATCACTAACTTTTGGGGAAAGTGAAAGAGTTCTGTTTGTAGGTCCGATAGAACCTGCAACAAATACAGTATGATTTTTATTTTTTTCTATATACCTATCGCAAGTTTGTTTGGCAATTTGGGCAGATGATTTACTTATCTTAAAGGTCAAATTGCTCATATCATAATCACGCAAAGATATTCCATTGGTGTTAAAAGTATTGGTGGTAATTATATCTGCTCCCGCATTAAGAAAATCTAAATGTATCTCTTTTATAATATCAGGTTTTGTCAGCGATAACAGATCATTATTCCCCTTCAAACTTTTATGATAATCTTCAAATTCTTTCCCACGATAATCTTCTTCAGTTAACCTGTATTTCTGAATCATAGTGCCCATTGCACCGTCAAGAATTAAAATTCTATCCTGTAAAATAGTATCAAGAATATTTATTATATTTTTTTTCATAAAATTTATTTTCAATTTTTATTCAAAGAAATTTTCGTGCATTAATCCTAAATATTAAACAATTCATATAGTTGAAATAATACAGGAAATTATAAAATTAATTTGTAACTTTAATTAATTGATTATCTTTGTCGTTTCTAATTCCAAAATAGTAGTTCACTATTTCTATTCGCGTCCTTACAGCCCGCTATTAGAGGTAAATATTAAGGACATCAATGCAGCTGTGATAATTCTATCATACATAAATTTTATTCAGTTTCCATGAATATTTTGCAGCCGCCTTAATGGCTTCAACCATACTAATTTCATTGGCCATGTTTTTTCCGGCTAAATCCATAGCTGTTCCATGATCAACAGATGTACGCAGAAAGGGTAATCCCATGGTTAAACTTATTGTTTTATAAAAATCATATGATTTAGCGGCGATATGTCCCTGATCGTGATATAGTGAAAGAACAGCGTCATAATATCCTTCCTTACAAAGATGGAACACAGAATCGGCGGCAATTGGACCATCCACAACGACATCATTTTTCTGAGCATGTTTTATAGCGGGGGTTAATACACCTATTTCTTCATCACCAAACATACCAGCTTCTCCGGCATGTGGATTTAATGCAGCAAGAGCGATTTTCGGATTATTAATACCCAGTTTTTTTAGATACTTTTGACTGAATTTTAACTTTACAACGATATCATCAATTCTGAGCGCCGAAGAAATATCACTGAAACGTAAATGACGCGTAAGAAAAAAAATTCTTAGGTTTCCGACCATAAAAAGTATCATCGGATTTTTACTATTTGTCTTTTTGCTGAAAATTTCTGTCTGATCAAGAAACGGAATCCGTGCTTTATTTAGGGCTTCTTTATTTATTGGCGCTGTTGCAACAGCTTCTATATCACCATTCAGAGCACATTCAATAGAATCAACAATAGCCCGGAAGGCCAAATGGCCTGAATCAGCATTTATCACTCCTAAAGGTGGAGTGATACTATTATTTTCATTTGTATAACAATATAGTGTGTTACTACTCGGCTCGATCGATTGATTTATTTTATTTATTTGTATTATATCGGCTTTAAGATCACATGCTTCCATCTGTGCTTTTAACAACTCAGGAGGTCCAAATACAACCGGCTTACATGTTTCGTAAATTTCTTTATGAACAATTAATGACTTTAAAATTATTTCCGGTCCCACACCTGAAGGATCGCCAATTGTAATTCCTACTACTTTTTTCATTTTTATTTTTCCTGGTCTTTTTATTATTTAAAGCAGTATTTTACAAAAATATCTCATATAATGCAGGAATTTTTAGTGACTATGTAATTTTGTGTGGGTAATTTAGCAAAAAATCGTTACATTCATACTTTTGAATTCAAGATTATTATTTATTCAGACACCCGAACCAGGGTTACTATTGCCATAGTATGTTAAAAGAAGTAAATTTAACAAAAATTCAATTAACTAAAAAATAGTTAGGGGTTAATGAAACTTATTATATTCCTATTAGCTATTCTTATTTAATTTTATGATACTATAATCGCATTAATATAAATATTTTTTCATTCGGAGTGAGAAATGACAGTTACATTAAAAGATTTAGCAGCTTATTGTAATGTGCATCCTTCAACTGTATCCCGTGTATTAAGGGGGAAGGAAAATCTACGAATTTCAGAAAAAACCCGACAAAAAATATTCAATGCCTCGCGTAAGCTTAAATATCGGCCTAATCAAACGGCAAGAACATTACGCCTAAAAAAAAGTGGAACTATTGGTTTAATCGTTCCCGATATATCCAATCCATTCTTTTCCCGAATTGCAAGAGGAATTGATATCCTTACTTATAATGCCGGTTATATGCTTATTGTGGTCAATACGGATGAAAACCAGGACAAGGAACTACATTATGTAAATGAGCTTATGAGTCGAGGAGTTGAAGGCCTCATGATTATACCTGCCCAGGATGAATATAGTCATATTCAAGAGCTGCTCAATATGGATTTCCCCTTGGTGCTGATAGACCGTGATTTTGAAAATTTGAAAGCTAATGCTGTTATCAGTAACAATAAAGAAGCAAGCTATAAAGCTGTAAAGTATTTATGTGAATTGGGGCATAAGCGTATTGCTGCACTAAGCGGGCGTAGGAATCTTTACAGTATTAAAAAACGTCTTCAAGGATATAGAGAGGCTGTTAAGGATTTTAATCTTGACAAAAATCCTGATCTCATTGCCGGAGATGGTCATACAATAGAAGACGGTTATAATGCTACAATGGACCTCTTGAATTTGGAAAATCCACCAACAGCATTAGTTTTCTCCGGAAATCTAATCAGTGTAGGGGCTTTAACAGCGATACAGGAAAAAGGGTTAAAAGTACCACAGGATATTTCAATTATTGGTTTCACTGATTCTTTGTACTCAGAATTTTTAAGCACTCCTCTATGTACAATTTCCCATCCGCTTCAAGAAATTGGGGAAAAGGCACTAAACCTATTGTTTAAACATATGAAAGCAACAAAACAATTACCGTGTGAGAAAGTGATTATTAAAACCACCTTTACTGTTCGGGATTCGGCTGGTCCGGTGAATGACAGGCTTAGTTAGATTCTTTAAGAGTGCTTCAATTAGATAATAATTTCTTCTAAAGAACGTTTCGGTACATGATGTATTTGTTCTTTATCACGCCAATATTTAATATCCCCGTCATTTTCAACACGCTCGATTTTTACCGCCTCTTTTGGTTCCCCAAGAGCAAGAATTAACAAAATATCAAGATTATCTGCAATATTTAGCAATGACCTTAATTTATCACGGTCAATCGATGCAATAATGCAGCCGCCTAACCCAATTTCCACGGCACCAAGAAGGATGCTTTGCGCGGCAATTCCATGATCACAATCAATAGACTTATTAATATTCCTGTCACCAAATATAATAATATAAGCTGAAGGCCTTTCACTTTCCCGCGGGCCCTGCCAATTCTGTAGGGATCCTGCCCACCCAAGACAAGGAAATATTTTATCGTTGCTTTTGCTGTCAGAGGAAAGATAATATTTCAGTGGTTGTAAGTTACTGGCTGACGGAGAAAGGCGCGCCAGTTCAATTAATTCCTGTAATGTTGATTCCGAAACGGAATGATTTTCGTAAAACCGTCTATAACTGCGATTTTTAACAATTAAATCTTTAATCATATTTTCTTTCCCCAATTCTTAATAAAAAATGAAAAACATGCTACATCCCAAGTTCTACATACAGAATGATAGACAGTTAAATGAATTGATGTTTTATTTGTCTTAGAAATTTACTGTTTTTATAAATTACAAAATTGGTTTAAATTTTTAAAATTATTTTTTCTTTTTGGCAGTTTACTGTCCTGGTTTTAAACAAAGTTACTACTTTTTTCTTTCAAAACCAGTGATTTTGACCCCAAATTAGGTTTACCTTTCTCCACAACCGAGCGGATACAACGTTAAAGTTATTCACTTTTCATCAGAAAAATATTATAACCGGGGACGATTGACAACAATCATAAAATTTTTCATACCTTTAAATAGTTCTGATATTGATCTAATGAATCTGTAAGGAAATGATATTTTTCTCGTCTAAGTTGATGAATAGCGAATAGAAACTAATAAATTTAAATCTACATAAGGAGAATACCATGAACAAGAACCTCATTACTATTCTTAAAGGCGGATTAATTGCCACAACCGTCATGACACTAATAATGCTGGTTGCCCCAATGATGGGTATGCCAAAAATGCCTATTGGCAAGATGCTTGCCGGTTTTATGCACATACCCGTTGCTTTGGGTTGGATAATGCATTTTATGGTTGGTATTATTTTAGCCGCCGCACACCAAATTGTTTGGAAAAATCGTTTGTCGGTAAACGCTGCCGTAAACGGCATGATCTTTTCACTAATCCCGTTTTTAATAGCTCAGAGCGTCGTCATGCCGATGATGGGCGCCGGATTCTTTTCAATGAATACCCCTGCCCCAATGATGATGGTTATGGGTAGTTTGATCGGACACCTGGTTTATGGAGCTGTACTTGGAGCAGTAACAAAATAAATTAAAAATTAAATTTCTTATTCCAAAAATTCGCGTTTCAATAACCCCTGTGTTTCTCCAACAAAGGTAGAATTCAGGGGTTTTGATATTCTAAAAAAAAATTGCTATTATTTAAAGTACATCCTAACCCTCACTTCAGAGGTGTAACTAGCATGGAACATTGCGGGATGTAGGTTATACCTCATGTGCCGGCTTGCTTCACTCAATATTATTTTGTCAATTCAATAGTTCCAGATATTTACGACCTATTTTGCCATTGTTCAGATTGCTCCATTTTTCCCTTACATTTTCATGCCCGCTCACTGCGCTGATATCGCTTAAATATTTCTGCATTAAAACACCTTCTCTATCTTGATTTACTCCCAATTCTACGCTTCCAACCTTAGTTTTCATTTGTCGTGTATAGCCTCCATTTCGATAGTATTTCCTTCTATCGGTTCTTTAATACGGTAGCGCCTGGCTAGTTCTCAAATTCAGTATTTATTTACTTTAGAAAAATATCTTGTACCAATAAATAAAAATATCTTCATTATACTATAAAAACTTTTTGGATTTACTTGACTAATCCTATATCTTTACTCTTGTCTTTTACCGTGTTCTTTTATTTCGTTTTTTGTCTATACTTAAGTTAGAATGGATATGGTAATTTTTTCCTTTTTTTACACAAATTTATGGATTTAATTACGAAAGGAACAATACAAATGAAATCACATTTATATCAGACAATAATCTTAAATATTTTATATATTTTATTTCATGTCAGTATTAGCTTTGCGGGAATAGAATGGTCAATTATTATTTCAAAAGACCAACTAAAGGATGAGGCAATAAAAGTTTGTCTGGAGGATTTGAAAGAAACAGGAAAAGAATTCGGATTAACATTTAATGTCTTAAATAATATTAACAAATCTAATTTACATTCTATTGTTGTTGGAGATGCAGATCGGAACATAGAAATAGAGGGTTTGATAAAAAAGGAAAAAATTCGTTTAGTAGGTGTTAAAAATCCAGAGGGATATGAAATAATTACTAAAGTTTTAGGCAGAAGTAAAACCATAATAGTTGCCGGCGGCTCTGTTATTGGAGACGTTTACGGACTTTACTGGATATTGGATAGAATAAGAGTATTTAAAAATATTCCTGAAATAAATATTAAAAGAGAACCATCGTTTAAAATTAGATACACACGTATTCAGGTCAACACTAAGGAAGATATAAAGAGAGCTCTCCGATATGGATTAAACCTGGTCTATGGCGATAATCCTCTGAAACTTGTTCCTTGGAAAACAGAACCAGAAAGGACAGAAAATAAAAAAAATCGAGAGAAAACAAAGGAATTGATAAACTATGCCCATGCCTTGCATATAAAATTTTTATCTTTTGGTACTGATTTTACTTATCATCCGACACTGTTGGAGGAATTTAACGCAACACTATCACCTTCCAATCCTCTCTTTTGGGACGTAGTGCAGGCTAAATACAAAATGCTTTTACAGGCAATGCCCGAACTTGACGGTATCGCGACATTCACTGGCGAAGAGCAAAGTTATTGGGGAAATTATAAAACTTTTGATCCGATGCATGATGGAGAAGAGTGTGACTGGAGTTTGGAAAAACGGTACCGAACATTTGTGAAAAAGATTCACGATGTTGTCGTAGGTGAGTTCGATAAAATCTATCACCATCGAACCTGGATCACCAATAGTTATGAGCAGCAATCGCAACCTGTAGTTTACAGGAAAATATTTACAAATGATGTACCAACGAAAAACCTTTACCTCATACCCAGTTTTACTCAGAATGATCGTTGGTGGCATCAACGCTATAATCCGACTTTTAATATAACTCCTCATAACATGCTGGCTGTGTTTGAACCGATGAATTATTATGAATCTTCCAAATCCAATCTTTTCCCCACCTTCCCTGGTCAGTATTTTCAAGCTGGATTACAAGCAATCATGGAAGTAACAAACCACAATTTAAAAGGATTAAGTTTTGATTTACGATCTACAGAGAACTTTAAAACAGGCAACCTTACTGCTTATACAGTATTCCGATTAGGTTGGAATTATCTTGAAAATCCCAAAGCAATCGCCGAGGATTTCTGTGCGATTCATTTTGGACCGGCGGCGTCTAAAAGTATGGCCGAAATATATTTACTATCTCCAAATGCTTATAAATACGGACTTTTTATTGAGCCGGTTGCTTACGGCGGCTTCAATTCTCTTCCACATATTCGAGTTGGTACATTCCCGGCACAAGGCTATCCACACATCGATAACGGTAAAAAACATATTCAGTTTTTGCGCAAGATATATCTCCGTTGTAAACCCTGGATACCGGAAACTATGAGCTACTTAGACCATGGACTTAAAATTGCAAACACAATGAAAGAAAAATATAAATATGTAAAACCACATATTGCGGATAAAAAAATAGCCGGGAATGTTGAGAATCGAATAGAGATGACACGATTGTTTATAAATACAAACAATCTATATGTTAAAGCTGCATTCTCATATTTTGAATATAGAGACAATCCAACTAAACCATTAAGACTC